>CAYFNP010000081.1:0-6741 GCA_964344425.1 uncultured Bifidobacterium sp.
CGCACCGCTTTACACAGTGTTCACAATCGGGACACGGAAGGGAAACTGCGCCACGGCAGGATGAGACCGTTCAAATACCCCCTTTTTGTGAAGGAGACCCACGTGCCCTATCAGGCCGAATACATCTGGATCGACGGAACCGAGCCCACACCCCTGTTGCGCTCGAAGACCAAGGTTCTGAAAGACGACGTCACCACCCCGCCGATGTGGGGCTTCGACGGTTCGTCGACCGAGCAGGCAACCGGCGACAAGTCGGACTGCGCATTGAAGCCGGTCTTCTGGTGCCCCGACCCGCTGCGTGGCGGCAAGAACATCCTCGTCCTCTGCGAGGTGCTCCTTGCACAAACCGGCGAGCCGCACCCGACCAACACGCGCGCAGCGTGTGCAGCCGCTGCCGAGAAGTACAAGTCGCACGAGATGATCTACGGCATCGAGCAGGAATACACGATGATGCGCATCGATGGCACTCCGTTCGGCTTCCCCGTCGGCGGCGGACTTCCCGCTGCACAGGGTCCGTACTACTGCGGCGTCGGCGCGGGTCGCGTCGTCGGTCGTGAAATCATCGAAGAGCACACGCAGGCGTGCATCGACGCCGGTCTGATGATCGAGGGAACCAACGCCGAAGTCATGCCCGGCCAGTGGGAGTTCCAAATCGGCGCGGCCGACGCACTCACCGTGTCCGACCAGATGCACGTCGCACGCTGGTTGTTGCACCGCATCGCCGAGGACTACGACGTCGTCATCTCGCTTGCCGCCAAGCCGCAGAAGGGTGACTGGAACGGCGCGGGTGCGCACACCAACTTCTCCACGAAGGCGATGCGCGAGGACACCGGCATGAAGGCGATCACCGCGGCGTGCGAGGCCCTCGGCAAGCGCGTCATGGAACACGTCGAGCACTACGGCCACGACATCCAGAGCCGCCTCACGGGCAAGCACGAGACTGCGCCGTGGAACAAGTTCAGCTACGGCATCTCGCACCGCGGCGCCTCGATCCGCATCCCGTGGACCGTCGGCCGCGACGGCAAGGGCTACGCCGAGGACCGTCGCCCGAACGCGAACTGCGATCCCTACACCGTCACGCGTCTCATCCTCGAGACCGTGTGCGGCGCCTGATCGCCGAACAGCACGACAGTCGGATCAACCGGGGGCCTTCGGGCCCCCGGTTCGCATTTCCGACCCCGTACCGAATGACCGAATTCAACGGCAGACTTGGGAGATGAGCGAGATGCTCGAACAGCAAAAGGCCCAGCAGCGCGAGTACGTCCTGCGCACGGTCGACGAGCGCGGTGTTCGCCTCGTTCGGCTCTGGTTCACCGACATCGTCGGCAACCTGAAGTCATTCGCCATCAGCCCGGCAGAGCTCGAAAACGCGCTCGAGGACGGCATGACCTTCGACGGCTCGTCGATCGAGGGCTTCAGCCGCGTCCAGGAAGCCGACGTGCTCGCAATCCCCGACCCCAACACCTTCGAGGTTCTCCCGTGGGCAGACCCGAAGGGCACCGAGGCCCGGGTGTTCTGCAACATTCACAATCTCGACTCGACGCCATTCGAGGGTGACCCGCGTCAGGTGTTGCGCCGCAATCTCGACGCGGCCGTGAAACTCGGCTACTCGTTCTACGTTGCGCCCGACATCGAGTACTTCTACTTCGCGCCGCCAAAGACCGGCGAGGCACCGCAACCCCTCGACGAGGGCGGCTTCTTCGACCTCACCACCTCCGACATCGCGACGTCGCTGCGCAAGGAGACAATCCGCACGCTCGAGACGATGGGCATTCCCGTCGAGTACAGCTTCCACGAAGATGCTCCGAGCCAGCACGAAATCGACCTGCGCCACACCGATGCGCTCACCATGGCCGACAGCATCATGACCTTCCGCCTTGCCGTAAAGGAGGTCGCCGCGTCGCACGGCGTGCACGCCACGTTCATGCCGAAGCCCCTCGAGGGCGTGCAGGGTTCGGGCATGCACCTGCACCTTTCGTTGTTCAAGGGTGGCGACAACGCCTTCTACGACGAATCCGACCCGTACAACCTCTCACCCACAGCCAAGGCGTTCATGGCGGGTCTGCTGCGTCACGCCGCTGAAATCACCGCGGTCACCAACCAGACCGTCAACAGTTACAAGCGCCTCGTCCCCGGCTTCGAGGCCCCGGTTCACGTGTCGTGGGCACGCAACAACCGCAGCGGGCTCATCCGCGTGCCGATCCCGAAGAAGGGCAATCCGCTCGCAACCCGTATCGAGTACCGCTCGCCCGACCCCGCGGCCAACCCGTACCTCGCTTTCTCCGTCATGTTGGCCGCCGGCCTGAAGGGCGTCACCGAGGGTTACGAACTTCCCGTCGAGGCCGACGCGAACCTGTTCGAAATGGACGATTCCGCACTCGCCAAGCTGGGCATCGAACAACTTCCGCAGTCGCTCGCCGATGCCGTCAACTTGATGGAACGTTCGGAACTCGTGCTCGGCGCCCTCGGCGAACACATCTTCGAATGGTTCCTGCGCAACAAGCGCAACGAGTGGCGCGGCTACAAGACGCAGGTCACGCCCTTCGAACTGAACCGCTACCTGAGGTCGCTCTAGTCGCATGGCCGGTTCGTCGCCCGACTTCCTCGTCGTCTTCCCCGACCCGCCCGCAGCCGACCTCGCGCGCACGCTCGACCTCGCTGGCTACCGGTGGAAGGCCGTCGCTTCACCCGACGAGGCTCTCGAACACGAACCCGCCGGTGGCTGGGCCGGAGCCATCGTCACGTGCGACCAGAACGCCGAGGCAGCGTGGGCGTTCTGCCGCGCACTGCGTCGCCGCGACACGTTGTCGTGCCCGATCCTCGTCCTCATCTCCGGCGCCGAACTCGGCCAACTCGAACTGCGCGACGACGCCTTCGACGACTTCTGTCTCGCACCTTTCCATCCCCGCGAACTCGAAGCGCGGCTGCGTCACCTGACGTATTCCGAGGGCGGCGTCGTTCGAGCCGAGATGATCGAATACGGCGGCCTTGCGCTGAACCTCGAGACCTACCAGGCAACCTTCGAAGGCCGCGCGCTCGACCTCACCTACATGGAATACGAACTGCTCAAGTTCCTCGCGCAGAACCCCGGCAAGGTGTTCACACGCGAGATCCTGCTCTCGCGCGTCTGGGGCTACGAGTACTACG
Source organism: uncultured Bifidobacterium sp. (assembly GCA_964344425.1). Classification (GTDB taxonomy): domain Bacteria; phylum Actinomycetota; class Acidimicrobiia; order Acidimicrobiales; family Ilumatobacteraceae; genus F1-20-MAGs119. Next base: position 3,148 of record CAYFNP010000081.1, read on the forward strand.
GCGGCGCGCGCACCGTCGACGTACACATCCGACGCCTGCGTGCGAAGTTGGGCGAAGAGCACGCCAACCTCATCCAGACCGTGCGCAGCGTGGGCTACCGCTTCGGACAGTCGCGCTGGAACGGCTGATCAGCCGCGAATCGCCTCGACGCCCAGTAGCACCGCGAACACGAAGAACGCCGCCGAGGCACCGATTCTGATCGCACGCTCGGGTAGCCGTGCACCGAGTGCTCGACCCACAACGATCGCCAGCGCATCGGCAACAACCATGCCGGCCGTCGACCCGAGCCATGTTCCGATCACTCCTTCGCGAGTGGCGAGAGTGACGGTGGCGAGCATCGTCTTGTCGCCAAGCTCGGCCAGGAAGAACACCGTTCCCACCGACACGATGACGTTGCGCGTGGTCTTCGACGCGCGCGCTTCGTCTTCGGCGGTCAGTTCGTCACCGCGCAGGGTCCACAAGCCGAAGACGACGAATGCTGCGGCCGCAATGGCGTTGATCGGACGGGTCGGCAGTGCGGCCCCGACGACGGCACCGATGGCAACCGAGGCAAGGTGCACGACCGCAGTAGCGATGGTGATCGCGACCAGAACCGGCAGCGGTTTGTAGCGGGTCGCGAAGGCGAGCGCCATCAATTGGCTCTTGTCGCCGAGTTCGGCAACGAAAATGACGCCAAAACTGACAAGGAATGCGTGCAGCAACGTCTAAGCCCCGGCGATCTTCTGGATCCGCCGCGAAATCTTGCCGTGTGTGGCGAGCATCTCGTCGACGCGAGCGCTGACGAGTGCGCCGTTCCGCACGACTGGCACGCCCTGCACGATCGTGTCGCGCGCGCCGATCGGTCCGCACCGCAGCCATCCCTCGACGGGGTCGGCCACCGCACCCGCGAACGCGGGACCGGTCAGCGACCAAACCGCAATATCACCGACTGCACCGACGCTGAGTTCACCGATTTCACCCAGACGGCCGAGGCATCCGGCCCCGCCGATGGTTGCGCACTCAAGAGCCATCCGCGCGGTGCCCGCGCCGGCACCACTGCGCAGTTTTGCGAGCAGCATGGCCTGGCGCGCCTCGAGCCACAACGATGCACTGTCGGCCGACGCCGAACCGTCGACACCCAGGCCGACATGAACACCCGCCGCACGAAGATCGACGACGGGTGCGATGCCCGACGCGAGGATGAGATTGCTGCTCGGGCAATGTGCCGCGCCGATTCCGGCGCGACCGAGACGTTGCACCTCGTCGTGGTTCGGCATCACACAGTGCGCCACCCAGGTGCGATCGGTGCACCAACCTGTGCGCTCGAGATACTCCGTCGGACGACAACCAAACGTGGCGACGGAGAAGTCATCGTCCTCGCTGTTTTCGGCGAAGTGCGTGTGCAGACGAACGTCGAGCGACTCGGCGAGTTCGGCAGACCGACGCATCAGGTCCTCGGTGACGCTGAAAGGTGAGCATGGCGCAAGCGCGACGCGCACCATCGCACCGCGGGAACGATCGTGATAGCGCTCGACTGCCTCGGCAGACTGGGCGAGAATCGTGTCGTCGTCCTGCACGACATGGTCGGGCGGAAGGCCACCGTCCTTTTCCGACAACGACATCGAACCGCGCGTCGGGTGAAACCGAACCCCGAGGTCGCGTGCCGCGGAGATTTCGGCGCCCAACAAATCACCGGCTCCGCGCGGGTACAGATACAGATGGTCGGTCGACGTGGTGCATCCCGACAGCGCGAGTTCCGCCAATCCCACCCAGGCACTGACATGCACGGCCTCTTCGTCGATCGCGGCCCACAGCGGATAGAGCGTCTTCAACCAGCCGAACAACGCGGCGTTCGTCATCGGCGGATACGCGCGCGTCAGGTTCTGGTACAGGTGATGGTGGGTGTTGATCAGTCCCGGCGTGACCAGACAGTCGGTCGCATCGACGACGGCGTCGGCCGTGGGCTGTGGGTCTGTCGATGCACCGATCGCTGAAATGAAACCGTTCGTGACCGCAACCCAACCACCCGGGATCTCGCGGCGCTGCGGGTCGACGGTGGCAACGAGACGAGCGTTGCGCACCAGCAGATCGGCGCGCGCCACGATCACACGTTCAGGTCGAGCAGTTCGCTGTCGGCGTGACGGGCCTCGCCATCCTTGTACAGGAGGTGGCCGAGCACTGCCGCGATCGCCGCGGTCGACAGACCGACGATGATCGGAAACGCGAGAAGCGCGAGCACGATGATGATGGCGCCGGGCATGGACTTACCGTACAGGTTTGTAGGCCCAGGCTTCGATTTCGACCTGGCCGGCAAACGGCAGGGAAGCAACGCCGATCGTGCTGCGCGCGGGACGGCTGTTGCCGAAGCCCGCGACATAGGCCTGGTTGAACGTCGCGAACGTGTCCATGTCGGTGAGGAAGCACAGCGTCTTCTTCACGTCCTTGATCGTGCAGCCCGCCTCGGCGAGACGCGCCTTCAAATTGACCACGGCCTGTGCTGTCTGGGCGGCGACGCCCTTTTGCAGTACGCCATCTTTCAGGCCCAGCTGACCCGACACGATCACCCAGTCTCCGGCACGAACAACGGGCGTGTACGGGCCAACGGGCGCGGCGGCCTTCGTCGACGTCTTTGCCGACTTCTTTGCCGAAGCTCTTTTGGGGGCGGTCTTCTTCACCGACTTTTTCGTCGACTTCTTCGGGGCGGTCTTCTTCTTTGCTGCCATGCCGCAACCTTATAGTTTCCGCATGGCGAACCTCCCGCGGCGGCAGTTGTCGCGCCGCCAGTTTCTCGCGCGCTCGGCCGGTCTCGGTGCGGCCACGTTTCTCGCGCCGTCGGTGCTCGCGGCGTGCGGCGGGGGCGGTGGCTCGGCCCGCAGTGCGAACCTCGCGGACATCAACCTCGTCAAGCGATTCCCCGGTGACGTTCTCGTGCCGGGCCGTCTGCGCCTGCCGTTCTCGCTCGGCGATACCGACGGGGTCATCACCTCCGATTCGGACTTCGCAATTCCCGAGTCGTTGTCGTTCACGATCACCGATGTCGACGGCAACGGAATCGGCCTCGAGGACCCTCTCGTGGCCACCGCCCATTCCACCGACGTGCCGCAGCCGTACTGGCCACTCGACGTCACGATCGACAAGGTCGGTCTCTACGTCGTCAGCCTTGTCGGCAGCGATCGTCCCGGTTCATCGATCCAGCTTTTCGATCCCTCCGAGGTGTCGATTCCGCTTGTCGGCAAACCGCTGCCGCCCATCGACACACCGACAAACGCTGATCCGCGCGACGTGAATCCCGTGTGCACCCGCGAGCCGGCGTGTCCGTTGCACGACGTCAACCTGCGTGATGCACTGACGATGGGCAAACCCGTCGCGTACCTGCTCGGCACACCGGCCTACTGCCAGACCGGTACGTGTTCACCCGCACTCGACGCACTGCTCGAGGTTCGCGACACGGTTGGCGACTCGGTCGTGTTCGTCCACGCCGAGGTGTACACCGATTCGACGGCCACCACACCTGCGAAGGCGGTGACCGACCACTACATGAGCTTCGAACCCGCGCTCTTCGTCACCGATGCTCGGGGCGTGCTGACGGACCGTTTGGATGCGATCTTCGACGCG
>CAYFNP010000082.1:0-6628 GCA_964344425.1 uncultured Bifidobacterium sp.
TTAGCGTTGCAAACAACGACCCCGGCGACGACGACGAGAGCCGCGGACAACACAGCCTCCGACCTAACCGCGGCAAGCACTGCAACGCCACCGCCGAATTCAGTGGCACGACCGACGTCCGCATCAAAACCGGAGTCAACGACCGCCAAAACCCCATCAGGGGCGAACGCCCCGTCGACAGCCGTCACGAGTGCCTCCGAACAGCCCACGTCGCCTTTCGCAACCTCGCTCGCGGCCACGTGCCGGGCGAACCAACCGTGCACGGTTGAAGTTCCCGCGCTGCTCGGCGGCAAGAGCGGTTCGATGCGCGGCGCACCAGCGGGTCTTCGCTACAACCCGAAGTCCGCAACGATCTCCGGCGCACCACGCAAGCGCGGCACGTTCACGATCACGGTCAAAGCTGGAGCAAACGGCAAGACGGGCAGCGCGACCGTCACGCTCACCGTCAAGTAGCAAGACCGAGGTTCTCCATGAACGCCCACGAGACACGGTGGATCGGCGATGTGCCGTGCTGGCGCAGGCCATCGCGGTGTTTCGGACACGGATAGCCCTTGTTGCCTTCGAAGTTCCAATGCGGGTGAACGGCGGAAAATTCACGCATCATGCGGTCTCGTGAAACCTTGGCGAGCACGGATGCAGCGGCGACAGACGCAGAGACCGCGTCGGCCTTGACACGCATGACGACACGCGGCACGAGCGGCGTGACGAAATCCCACTTTCCGTCGGCGACGACCGCATCGACCTCGACGCCCAGGCTCGTCACCGCACGTTTCGTCGCCAACCGCTGGGCGTTGCTCATACCGAGGCGGTCGCACTCGTCGGCGCCAACGACGCCGAGAGCCCAGGAGGAGCACTGCGCCGCGACGATGTCGAACATCGCCTCACGACGCTTTTCCGTCAGCGCCTTCGAATCGCGCGCGACAAGATCATCGACTTCGATGTCGGTCCGTACGACGGCGGCGCACACGACGAGCGGTCCTGCCCACGATCCCTTGCCCACTTCATCGATGCCTGCGACCACGCGCGCGCCGGCGGTGCGGAGTTCTTGTTCGATCTCGAGGGTTGGCGCGGGTTTCACGCCTCGAGCACGATCCCGGCGGGCCCGGCCTCGATGAAGCCCGCGCGCCACCACCCTTGGTCGGTGAGCTCCGACTGGCGGGCGGCAGGCACCGCTGCAAGCAGGCCACCGGAAGTCTGCGGGTCGAAGCACAACGCCGCCGGGCCGTCGGCCGCGTTGATGGTGGCACGGCCTTCGACGTAGGCCCGATTGCGCGGGTCACCACCCGTACGCACCCCTTCGGTGGCCGCCTTCAGCGCACCCGGATAGGCGACGATGTTCGATGTCTCGACGTGCAGTCGCACCGCACCGCGCTCGGCAACTTCCCAACCGTGTCCGGCAAGGCCGTAGCCCGTCACATCGGTGACGGCGTGCACGTCGTCACCGAGTGCACGCAGCTGATCGGCGGCGCGTCGGTTGAGCACGCGCATACCGTTGATTGCCGCGCGCTTGTCGGTCGAGCAGCCGGCGGCAAGCGCGAGCGCCGTTCCGATCGGTTTCGACATCATCACCACGTCGCCGGGCCGTGCACCACCCTTGCGCCACACGCGCTCGGGATGCACGACGCCCTGCACCGCCAAACCGAACACCGGCTCGGGGTTGCGAATGGTGTGTCCACCCGCGATGGTTCCGCCGGCATCGGCAACCACCTTGCTGGCCGCGGCGAAGATCGCCGTGATGGCCTCGCGCGGAAAGTGTTCGGGAAACGCCGCAATGTTGATGGCCATCACGACGTTCGCCCCCATGGCGAACACGTCGCTGCACGCGTTGGCCGCGGCGATCGCGCCGAAATCGTCGGGATCGTCGACGAGCGGCGGGAAGAAGTCGGTGGTGCTGACCAACGCAACGTCGTCGGTGACCTTGTACACCGCGGCGTCGTCGAACGGTGCGAGACCAACCAGCAGCGACTTGTCGAACGACCCGGGAAGCTCCGACACGAGTTCGCTGAGCAACGAAGCGCCCCACTTGGCGGCACAGCCGCCGCACGACGTCCATTCGGTCAATCTCAACGGTGCATTCACGATGAGAATCCTACGAAACGCGCCACAGTGAGTCGCCAGCCGACTTGCCCTCGTTCGACCACGCGGCGTCGACGCCCGACGCCAATCTCACGTCGGCCGAAGATGACTCCCACAGAACGGCCGCGTTCTCGCCGTGCCAACGCACCGCGAAACCGATTCTCGCGCCCATGGGTCCGGCCAGACCATGCGCCTCGAAGTTGACACCCTTCCACGCGTCGGGAAAGCCGAACGGCATGAGCACTCCGACGTTGTCGGCATCGAGTGACAGCAGTTGTGCCTCGAACGACGCGATGCGGTGACCCGGCGGCGCCGCCGACCATCCGGAGCCCGACGACGGCGTGTTGCGCCGTATCGCACGCTGCCATGCCCTTGCGGCGTCACGAACGGCCCTGGTTTCGCCCGCACGCGCGAGCATGGACTGCAGCCCGGCTGCAGCGTGCGCGAGCATGAACCGCGGGTGGCGGTCGGCATCGGCGAAGCAACGCTCGGCGAGCGGCACGAGTTCGTCGATCCAGATGTAGGGGTTCTCGCCGAGACGCACGAGTTCGAGCCCCGCAACGAGGGCTTCGAGCGGACCCGTCGCCGGGTCGTCAATGCCCGCAATCAGCAGTTCGCAACGCGCCGAATTCACATCGGCGATCAGCGACGCCAACGGTTCGTCGGCGCACACGACGCGTGACGCCGTCTCGACAACCTGCAACCAACCGCGCGACACCTGAGTCGGAGACGCAAGCGCATCGAGGTCGACCCCGGCGGGGGTGTCTCCGAGCGGAAGTGCAACGCGAAGCGCGGTTCCGTGCGCCAGCGGCAATGCGATGCTGCCGGTGGGCAGGTCGATGCCGGGAACGGTCTGTCGGGACGGCGGGCGTTGCGTGATGACGTCGCCGCGCGTCAGCGCGACGGCCACCGAGGAATGCGAGTCGTTTTCGAATTCGACGACAACCAAACCACCGTGATCGGCCACGGCGTACACGCGCTGGACAACGTCGCCGCCCCGCACCCGCAGCTTCGATTCGACGACGGGCGTTCCGTCGATCGCTCGTTGACGCACACCGCCACCCGTCGACGAGGGCGAATGCCATCTCTCCTCGTCGGCGACGTGCCAGTCGAGCGGCGCACCGCCGTCGAAGACACGCACGACGCCCGACCCGTCGACCTCGGCCCAGCGTTTTCCGCCGCGAACACCCACGAATGTCATGCGCGGGTCACTCCAGTTCGGAACGCCCGCCACGGGCGAGAAGGTTCAACATGGCATCACGCGCCGCAACCCCGTTGTGGCACACCTCGGCCACCTGTTCGGTGATTGGCATGTCGACACCATGCTGCTCGGCGAGAACGCGCACCGTGTGCGCGCTCTTCACACCTTCGGCGACCATCTTCATCGCGGCGAGCACGTCGTCGATCTTCTCGCCTCGCCCGAGCGCCTGACCAACCTGCGTGTTGCGGCTCTGCTGCGACGAACACGTTGCGATGAGGTCGCCCATGCCCGCGAGACCCGCGAACGTGAGAGGCTGACCGCCGAGCACCACCCCCAGTCGCGCCATCTCGGCCAGACCGCGCGTGATGATGGTCGCGCGTGTGTTGTCACCGAAGCCCATGCCGGCCGCCATTCCCGCACCGATCGCGATGACGTTCTTCACGACTCCCCCGACCTCGCAGCCGATCACGTCGGGGTTCGTGTACACCAGTAGTCGCGGGTTCGAAAAGATGCGCTGCAGTTCGCGCGCAATCACGTCGTCGTCGATCGCCACGACCGACGCTGCGGGCTGACCGTCCATGATCTCTTTTGCCAGGTTCGGCCCCGTCAGCACGGCGGCGGGGTGCCCGGGCAACTCGTCGGCAATCACTTCGGTCATGCGCTTTCCGGTTTCGCGCTCGAGGCCCTTGGTCAGGCTGACGATCGGCACCCAAGGCCGCACGAGTGGCGCAACATCGCCCATCACCTCGCGAAAGCCGTGCGATGGCACCGCCATGACAACGACGTCAGCGTCGCGCACAACGGCTTCGAGATCGCTGGATGCGCGAAGTTCAGCGGGTAGTTCGCGGTCGCCGAGATAAGTCGGGTTGCGGTGAGCCGAATTGATGACACCAGCAGTGTCGGCGTTGCGGGCCCACAGCATGGTGGGGGTGTTGATGGCTGCCATCGACGCAACCGTGGTTCCCCACGATCCCGCACCCACGACACCAACCCGGATGGCCATCGCATCAGCGTATTGCACGATCGACTCGTAGGCTTCGGCCGATGGTTTCGTCGGCCGCGCTGGTTGTGCCGCTCAAGTCGTTCGGTGCCGGGAAAGGTCGCCTCGCCGCGGTTCTCGGCGCCGCCGAGCGCGAGCGTCTGTCCCGTGAATGCGCCGAGCGCGTCGTGCGCGCGGCCGGAGCCTTGCCCGTCGTCATCGTCACCGACGGGGCCGATGACGTCCGCGCGTGGTCGGACGGTCTCGGGCTTCATTGCATCGCACAGCAGTCACCCGGACTGAACGGAGCAGTGAGCGACGGCGTCGCATGGGCGAAGCGCAACGGGTACGCCCTCGCCGTCATCGCCCACAGCGATGTGCCGCTGGCCGTCGATGTCGCTCCGTTCGTCGATGCAGGCGGCATCGTCATCGTCCCCGATGCGGCACACGACGGCACCAACCTCTTGTCGTTGCCGACATCGACCGACTTCACGTTCTTCTACGGACCCGGAAGTTTCAAACTTCACGTCGAAGAGGCGATGCGTCGCGGCTTTGCGCCACGCATCGCACTCTCCGACGAATGGTCGCACGACCTCGACAATCCCGATGATCTGACCGACCCGCGAATCAAGGAGTTGTTTCCATGGCTGTAAGCGGTGCAAACGAGCCCGGCCAACCACCGGTCGTTCTTGGCGACCGTCCCACTTGGACGAACAACCACGCTGTGCCCGCACGGGCTCTTGCGGTCGGTGCGCATCCCGACGACATCGAGTTCGGCTGCGGAGGCACGCTCGCAAAGTGGGCACAACAGGGGTGCGCGGTGCACTACGCGGTTCTCACCGACGGCTCGAAGGGCACCTGGAACCCGCAGGCCGACACCGTCGCCCTTGTCGCGACGCGGCAGGCCGAACAACGCGAGGCCGCGCGGCGCGTCGGCGCCACGGGATCCGTGACGTTCCTCGGCGCGGTCGACGGCGAACTCGAGAACACCCATGCGATGCGCGACGAACTCAGCCGGCTCATCCGCATCGTGCAACCCGACGTGGTTCTGGGCCACGACCCGTGGAAGCGCTACCGCCTGCACCCCGACCACCGCGCGGCGGGCTTTCTTCTCACCGACTCGATCGTCGCTGCCCGCGATCCGCACTTCTTCCGGCACCACTTCGACCTCACCGATCTCCAGACGGGCCAGCCACTGACCCACCACCGCCCGTCGGCGCTCTTCCTGTGGGAGGCAGACACGCCGAACCACGTCGAAGACGTGACGGCGGTCGTCGATATGAAATTGCACGCCCTCGAGGCACACGCCAGCCAGTTCGAGTCGACCATGAAGGCAACCGACAAAGACGCCCTCGATGCGTTCCGCAGCAGGCTGCGCATGCGACTCGAAACGCTCGGTACACCGCACGGCTATGCGGCCGCCGAGGTCTTTCACGTCATGCGCGACCTCTAGTCGCGACGCGTCACTTCGCGAGCGGTGCTCGTCCTTGGCCGGCGGGCCCCGCGAACGCCTGTGCGATCGTCAACCACTCACGCGCAAGCGCACCGCGGGCCGCGAGCGACGTGTCGTCGACGTGGCGGCGTTGGGTGACCAGCAGTGCGAAGTCACGCGCCGAACCAGTGATCGATTCGGGTGCCTCGTCGCTGCCCCAGGACCACTCGCTGCCGTCGGGCGCGACGAGACGCACGGCGATGTCGGCTTCGGGGACGGGAAGGTTGCGCGCGCGGTAACTGTTCGCCCGGGCAAGGAAACCGATGTGGCAGACGTGGCGCAGCCGTGCGGTGGTCACCACGGGCTTGCCGAGTGCATCGGAAACGTCGACACCGTGCGCCCACGTTTCCATCAGCCGCGCGGTCAGGAACGACGCGAGGCTCATCGACGGTCCGTACCACGGCACACGTGCGCCGCGGTCACCACGGCGACCCGCCGCGACCAGACCTGCGCTCTCGCTGCGCCAGTCGTCGAGGAGTTGGCTACCGCTGACGGCCCGACCGTGAGCCACCGATGGGTCTCCGCCCTCGGCGAACCGTGCCATCATCTCGCCCGTATCGCGGGCGAATGCGTCGGCGTCGGTGATCGCCAACGCTGCCCGGATGTCGAAGAAGTGGAGGTGTGACACCGAGTCGGCGACATCCCATCCCGCCGCAGGGGTTTTCTTTCGCCACCCGGTCTCGTCGATCCCGACGAGAAGCTCGGCAAGATCAGCGTGCTCGGCCTCGAGGTCGGCGATCACTCGGTCGACTGCATCGCCGGTTGTCGTCATGCGGCGACCCTAAGAACCCCGCAACGAGAATGTCAACCGCGGCCATTCAAACCCGTGCCCGGAAATGACGAATGGGGGGCTTGCGCCCCCCATTCTCAACACTCCGAA
>CAYFNP010000083.1:0-6547 GCA_964344425.1 uncultured Bifidobacterium sp.
TGATGACCATCCGTTCCGAGGGCCAGTTCAACACGGTCGTGTACGAAGAAGAAGACCTCTACCGCGGCACAACGCGCCGCGACGTCATCATGATGGCCGCCGCCGACGTCGCCCGACTTGGTCTTCGCGAAGGCGACCCTGTCACCGTGCGCAGTGCGACCGGCAGTCTCGACGTTGTCATCGCCGAGGTCGACATTCGCCCCGGCAACACCGCGATGTACTACCCCGAGGCGAACGTGTTGGTCGACCGCGTCATCGACCCCGAGTCACTGACACCCGCGTTCAAATCGATCGCCGTGACGATCGAACCGCAATCCCCTACCCAGTCTCACTGACGCAGCCCGGCTCACCGAATTATCATCAGGCGATGCTGTCGAAACGCACGGCGCTCGCATGGCTCCAGATCGTGTTGCTCGCAGTACTCGCATACGCAATTCTGCTCGTCGTCGCGGGGTCCGTCGCGGGCTCGCTGTTTTCTTGGTTCGGATTCGGCCCAAAAGAATCGATCGATTCATCCGAAGTTCGTGACTATCTGCGTCTTCCCTACATGGTCCTTGGTGCCGTGATGGCCGGCTGGGCATTCCTCATGTTGCAGATCGTCAGAGGACCGATGAAGGAAGGAGAACCCTGGGCAGTCGCTTTGGTTTCCCGGGCAGTTGTCCTGTGGTTCGTTCTCGACACCGGAATGTCACTGGTACTCGGCTATCCCACCCACGCATTGTTCAACGTGCCGTTCGCGGTCGCGTTGGGGATTCCTCTCGTGTCGCTACGCGGTCACACACGTTCCTAGGGCTACTCGCCCACTTCACCGTCGACGGCTTCACGAAGAAGGTCCGCGTGGCCGTTGTGCCGCGCGTACTCCTCGATCATGTGCAACACGATCCACCGCAGCGACGGGTGATCGCCGCCGCCAAGTGCGCGAACAGCGGGCTGGTCGAGACCTCCGTGATTCAACGCTTCTTCGACAGCTGTGCGCGACGCGGTACAGGCTGACGCCCACATGTTCCGCAGATCGCCGGCCGAGTCGTCGAGCGCTGACGTCCATTCCCAGTCGGGAAACGCCTTCCAATCGATGCTCCGCCACGGCTCGGCACGATCACGTCCGTGAAGGACGTGGGAGAACCAGTGGTCCTCGACCCACGACATGTGCTTCAGGATTCCACCGAGCGTCATCGTGGACTTCGCCGTTGTTGTACTCAGACCCACCTCGTTCAGTCCGCGCGTCTTCCACTCGAGCGTCGCTCGCTGGTAGTCCAGAAATCCCAACACCGACCCAACCTCGTCGGCGTCGAACGGCGGCTCGGGACGGCCCTGATCATCGATGAAGGGCGTGGTCACAGATTCGACAGGCCTGACTGCGTCTGTTTGGCCACCGCGCGAACGAGTGCACGACGGTCGCGAACGGTTCCGATCTTCGTCTCGAGTGGTCCGTCAATCAACAGGGTTGCAAGACCGTGGGCAACCGACCAGAGCGACGTCGCAGTCACGCGAACTTCGTCAAGCGAACTCGAGTTGCCGATCGTCGTTGTGACCAAATCGATCAACGTGCCGAACGCTTCGTCACCGGCCTGCTGAAGCTCTGCGGAGTCGCTCATATTGCAGAGGTCCGACCGGAACATGACCCGGAAGTAACCCTTGTTGGTCAATGCGAATTGGACGTATCGCTCGAGCATCCGCGTCAAAGGATCGGCGTCTTCGTCGCGACGTGCCGCCGCCGTCATCTCTGCCACGAACTTGCGGAAACCGAGGAGGCCAATTTCGGCGAAGATCGCATCGCGGTCGCCGAAGTGGTGGTACGGCGCCTGATGACTGACGCCCGCATCGGCCGCAATACGACGGAACGACAGACCGTCGGGTCCGAACTCGGCGATGTAGTCCACCGCGGCCTGGATCACCTTTTCTTTCAGCGTCGGGGCCATGGCTTGACACTATCAAGTTTCCCGACTAGACACTGTCTACATGAGCCGAACCCTCGCTTCCAGCCACCCAAACGCCGCCGTACAGAGGCGCCGTTGGTGGATCCTCGCCATCCTCTGCATCTCGATCTTCCTGATCGTCGTCGACAACCTCATCGTCAACGTCACCATCCCCACCCTCGCTCGCGAGCTCGGTGCAACCACGAGTGGTCTGCAGTGGATCGTCGACTCCTACCCCCTCGTCTTCGCCGGCTTGCTGCTTGCCTGTGGCGGTCTCGGCGACCGCTACGGCCGCAAACTGGTCATGCAGATCGGCATGGTGCTGTTCGGACTCTTCTCGGTCTGGGCGGCATTCACGAACACCACGGGTGAGCTCATCACGGCTCGCGCACTGATGGGCGTCGGTGCCGCGCTCGTCTTCCCCGGAACTCTCGCGATTCTCATCGACGTCTTCCGCGACCCCATCGAGCGCGCGAAAGCAATCGGCGTCTGGTCAGCGGTTTCGGGTGCGGCAGTGGCATTCGGCCCGGTGACGGGTGGGTTCCTGCTCGAACACTTCTGGTGGGGATCGGTCTTCCTCGTCAACGTGCCGATCGTGATCGTTGCCCTTGCCCTGCAGGCCGCGTTCGTTCCTGAATCGAAGGACCCGAACGTCGGTCGGCTGGACTTTCCGGGGTTCCTGCTGTCCATCGCATTCGTCTCGCTGCTCGTGTACACGATCATCGAAGGCCCACACCGCGGCTGGGGCGACGGCCTCACCATCGCAGGGTTCGTGGGCACCGCGCTTCTCGTTGGCTTGTTCATCATGCGCGAACGCGGCACCGAACATCCACTCCTCGACGTTCGGGTCTTTCGCGACATGCGCGTGACCGCAGCAACATCATCGATCTTCATCGCGTTCTTCTCGCTCTTCGGATTCACGTTCCTCGTCACGCAGTACTTCCAGTTCGTCCGCGGATACGACCCTCTCGAATCGGGAATCCACACGCTCCCCTTCGCGGTCGGTGCGGGCATCACGGCACCCATCGCTGCACGTCTCTCGATTCGCTTCGGCCCGAAGCGCGTCGTGCCGATCGGACTCCTCTTCATGGGGATCTCGCAACTGTGGGCGAGCACTTTCGAAGTCGACACCACCTACTTCGGTCCGGTCGTCGGAAGCATGGTGCTGATGGCCTGCGGACTCTCCCTCGTCACCAGCCCCTCGTCGGAGTCGGTGATGGGTTCACTACCGCGCGAAATGGCCGGCGTCGGCTCGGCGATCAACGACACGAGCCGCGAGGTCGGCGGCACGCTCGGTGTTGCCATCATCGGCAGCATCTTCGCCACCACCTACGGCCCGAAGATCGTCGAGCTACTCACACCACTCGGACTACCCGGCCCCGCAATTTCCGCCGCCGAAGAGTCGGTCGGCGCTGCATTCATCGTCGCCGAACGGGCCGGTGATCCGACCGCCACGACGGCAATCCAGAACGCCGCGTCGTCGTCGTTCCTCAACGGTTTCCAGGCGGCGTGCATCGCCGTCGGAATCGTCGCTCTTCTCGGCGCGCTGCTCGCCCTGCGCTTCCTGCCCAGGCGCACCGCGTCACACGCGGAGTCGGCTGCCGCCTGATCAGCGGTCGGGTACCCAGTTGCCGTGGAAACCGAACGGCACGCGCTGGGGCAGTTTCACCCGGGCCACGTAGCCGCGGGCGAAATCACGTGCGTCGATGATGACGAACTCGGCGGAGTTGTCGTTCCCGTCGTGCACGAAGGTGATCAACCACCCGTCGTCTTCTTCGACGCTGCCCGGGCGCGCAACGAACACAGGCTCACCCGCCGCACGTCCCGGCCCGTGGTCGAACACCTCGCGTGCGCCGGTCGAAAGATCGTGCTTCACCGTCGGCCAGTGCATCGATGCCGAATCGACCTGCGCGCAGTACCCGTAGCGATAGGGCCGGCCGGTGAGCGACCCGCGGTGACGCGGAAACTCGTTCACGTTGCCGTCGATTTCGGTCACGTTCGTCGTGCGCCGAGCGGGATCCACTTCCCATCGGACGAGTCGCGGGAGCGTGTCGCCGAACGGTCCGAGAATGTCGTCGTTCATCATGACGTCATAGAACGAGACGTCGAGCACCACCTTGCCGTCGGGTGTGTCGTACGCGTTCATCGGGTGGAAGACGTAACCAATCGGCACGTCGACCCACACGATGTCGGCCGCGTCTCCATCGATGGGCATGAGCCCCACACGGTTCCCGTACGACGGCGTCCAACGGAACGGAAAGCGCCCCGCGAACGCGAGGTCCAGATCGACGATCACGGGCTGGTCGTACACGACGACGTACTTCTGGGTGATCGAGATGTCGTGGACCATCGACATGCCCGGCAAGGGGATGTCGACCGTGCGCGTCACACGGCCGTCCTTGCCGACGCGCACGTACTGCACGTGGTCGAGCCACTGCGCCCACGCATATGCCATCGCATGCATGTCACCCGTGGTTGGGTCGACCTTCGGGTGCGCGGTGAATGCCCCGGGCAAAGTGCCGAAGAAATCGTTGTAACCGACGGTCTCGAGTTCGTAGGTCAGTTCGACGGGGCAGCTACCGGCCTCCATCATCGCCCACGTGGTTCCCGCAAAACCGCCGACGTTCGTGTTCGGCCCGATCGAAGTGTCGCTCCAGTTGCGACCCTGCGGAACCGCCGTGCCGCGAACCTCCGCAAGATGCGTCGAGTTCACGTAGCGATTGCGGTACCACAACGCCTTCCCGTCGCGAAGGCACACACCGTGGACCATGCCGTCACCCAGAAACCAGTGGTGGGTCGCTTCATCGACACCCCCGGCCGGGTTCGGTCCGTTGCGCAGGTAGCGACCGTTCAGTTCGCTCGGAATCTCACCGATCACCTCGAGGTTGGTCGCCGTCACCTCATCGGCGACCGGCGCGAAGTTTCCCTGCAAATAGACGTTCCCCAAGTCGGTGCTCATGTAGACAGTGTCTAACAAGGAGACCTGACATTGTCAAGGGGTCGATCTAGCGACCGCGTAGCGAGTGGAGGTCCTCTCCCGCCAGACCATGCACTGCGGCAGGAACCTCACCCACCGAATCGGCGTTCGCGATCGGCGATTCGAAACGCGTCACCAGGGGCACCACCCCGCACCAGTACTTCTCGTCGGCATCCTCCGCCACGTTGATCGGCCCACCGGTGCGGATCTTCGCCGACATCTCGTCGAGTTGCAGCGCCACGACCCGCGTCGCCCTGATCTCCGATGCAGACACCGGCCGTGTGATGTCCCACGTCGGAACGATGTGGTCGGTGATCGCCCGCAACGCGACAAGAATCTCGGCCTCGTCGGAAACCAGACGTGCCGTTCCCCGAACGACCACGCTGCGATAGTTCATCGAATGGTTGAACGGTGTCTTCGCCAGTACCAAGCCGTCGACGATCGTCACCGTGGCACAGATGTCATGCGAGGCGCCCGCCTTCAGCAAGCCGTTCGCGAGCGCACCGTGCAGATACATCCGGTTGTTCGCGACGCCGTACACCATCGGCAAGACGATCGGACCCTCACCGGTCGTCACGGCGACATGCGCCACCGAACCCGCGCGGAGAATCGCCATGACCTTCTCTGGTTCGTATTCCGCACGCTTGGCACCACGATGAACGGTTGTGCGCGCACTCGGTGGTGTTCCGTGTGACTGTGTATCGGCCATGCCACGAATGTAGGTGACACCGACATCGCGCGAGGTCGACATTTCTCGAAGCACCGAGTCTGTGCCAGTCTGTGGGTGTGAACCTCGTGGGTTACATCGGCGCGATTGTGTCCGTCATAGCGGGCGTGCTCGGTCTGCTGTTTCCTCGACAGGTCAGCAAAGTGGTCGGGCTCCAGATCCCCGGTCTGCTCGGCATGTCCGAGTTTCGTGCCACCTACGGTGGATTGTTCATCGGTGGTGGTGTCGCGGTGCTGGCGATTCGCAACGGCGATGCTGCGACGGTTCTCGGGTGTGGCTGGGGCGGTGCCTTCGTGGCGCGTGCGGTATCCGTGGTCGTTGACAAGTCGCGCTCGAGAGAAAACGTGGCTGGTCTCATCATCGAAGCGACCGTGGCGGCTCTGCTGATTCTCGCCTAGGTTGCTCGAAGCATGACCGCGACCGGAATGACCACGTATCTGTGGTTCGACGAACAGGCTCTCGAAGCCGCGACGTTCTACGTCGATCTGTTTCCCGACTCGAAGCTCGGTTCAATCAGTTACTACCAGGCCGACGCACAACGTCCCGAGGGTTCGGTCCTCACGGTCGAATTCGAAATCTTCGGCCAACGCTTCGCCGCGCTGAACGGCGGGCCGCAGTTTCCCCACAGCGAGGCCGTCAGTTTCCAGATCTCGTGCGAGACGCAAGCCGACGTCGATCGCTACTGGAATGCACTGATTGCTGATGGCGGAGCAGAAAGCCAGTGCGGATGGTGCAAAGACAAATGGGGCGTCAGTTGGCAGATCATCCCCGACGCCCTCGGGCGCGCTCTGCAGGGTCTCGATGGTTACGACAGCGCCTACGCATTCCGCGCGATGATGCAGATGTCGCGCATCATTGTCGCCGACTTGCGTCCGGCGTAGCCAAGACGACATCAGCCGAAGACTCGACACCGGCCTTGCGGCCGGG
>CAYFNP010000084.1:0-6525 GCA_964344425.1 uncultured Bifidobacterium sp.
AGGGCCCGGGCGAAAGCCCGGGCCCTTTGCATTTGTCTGCGTAGCCTCGCACCATGGCAGGCAAGCCTCCGCGTCTCGGAATCTTCCACCACGCCGGCGACTATCTGGTTGCGGTGATGTTGTTGTTGTCGATCGGTCGTGCGCACGTCGTTGGGTGGCCGCTGTGCATCGGTGCGATCGCACTCATCAACGCGGCTGCAACACGCGGGCCACTCGCGGCGTACCGACGAATCAGCATTCCCGCGCACCGGGTCATCGATCTGGTCGTCGTTGCCGCGTGCGTTCTCGCGGCGGTCATGGTGCGTGACCATCGTGGCGATTCCGCGGTGTTGCTCGCCGTTGCCGTGGTGCAGGCGGGGGTTGTGTGGTTGTCGCGACTCGCCGGTCGTGCGGACGAATAGCGACCGCCGTGACTGCTCGGTAGCCTCGCATCATGGCTTTCGACCGTCCCGCTCCCGACATCACCAAGTTGCTGACGGCCTGGGAGACCTGGGAAAAGGGCGAGGAAATGCCGGGCAAGGTGCTTGCCAACCTGAAGACCGCGGGCCTGCCCGAGGTCTTGCGCGAACTGCGCGACAGCGGCTGGAAGCCCTCGGCGTAACAGCCCGCCGAACCGTCATGCGACCGGGCGGACGTCAGAACATCCCGCGTCCGGCCGAGTGGGCCGACGCCGGACCTGCACCGTGGGCGGGCTCGGATCTTTCCGTCGTCACATCGTTCGACCACGTCGTGGAACGGTTGTCGGCACACTCACCGCGTTCGATCGACACCGACGCTGCTTCACAGGCCCGGCCGAGCGCGGTGCTCGTCACGTTGCATCCGGGTGACAACGGCGTCGAAGTCGTTCTCACCAAACGAACCGCGCACCTGAAGAACCACAAGGGCGAGATCTCCTTTCCCGGCGGTCGGGTTGAACCCGACGAAACGGTTACCGAGGCCGCGTTGCGCGAAGCGGTCGAGGAAGTTGCCATGCCGACGCACGACGTGCGCGTGGTCGGTGAACTCGATCACCTGCTGACGGTCGTGAGTTCCAGCTACATCGTTCCGGTCGTCGCCACGTTGCCGTACCGGCCAGTTCTCACCCCGTCGGAAAACGAGGTCGACCGCGTTCTGCACGTACCACTGGCCGAACTCACACGCGAGGACACGTTCCGACAAGAGCGGTGGTCGACGAAGTTCGGCGAAATGAACGTGTACATGTACCACCTCGACGACGAGACGATCTGGGGAGCCACCGCGCGGGTACTCACCCAGATCATCCGTCTGTCGGTCGGCGTCTAGATCAGCCGGCGAACAAACGCACCGCGGTGTGGAACGTCTCGGCCCACGCGAAGCACGTGAAGCGTTGTGTGACGCCGCGTGGTTCGCACGTCTCGCGCATGTCGGCGAGGAATGTCTCGTCGGCCCGGCGTTTGGTCGTTTCGTCGAACCGGCCGAGCAACTTCAGGTTGCGGTAGGCGAAGTCGTGGCGTTGGCACGGCAGACGGAAGTTGAACGACCGACCCGTGTTGCCGACAAGCGGCGCACTGCAGTAGTCGGTGCTCCAGTCGAGTTCGCGGAAAGACCTGCGGTTCTGGCGGACGAACGAGGGAAAGTCCTGAAGCGGCGTTGCAAACGCACCGCGCTCGACAACGTTTCCTAGAGAGGCCGCATCGTGCGGCGATGGGGCGACGGCGAGCGCCGTCGCGAGGAAGAGGGAAGCGATGAATCCCATTCGTCCTCCATTGTCACCGCAATGTGTGCGATTGTGGCGGCGATCAGGACTGGCGTATCGCCCGCAGGGCCGTGACGGTCATGATGGCGCCGACCGCGGCCTCTTCACCCTTGTTGTCGACGTCGCCACAACGTTCGAGCGCCTGTTCGAGGGTGTTCACCGTCAGCACGCCGAACGCGACGTGGACGCCGGTGTCGAGGGCGGCACGTTGGAGTCCCGAAGCGGCCTCGCCCGACACGTACTCGAAATGGGGCGTGTCCCCGCGGATCACGGCTCCGAGTGCGACCACTGCGTCGACGGTTCCCGAGGCCGCCAGCACCTTGGCGACGACCGGCAATTCGAACGCGCCGGGCACCCAATGCGTGACGATGTCGGATTCACGCACGCCGTGCTTCGTGAACCCGCGCACCGCGCCACTGCGCAGTGCGTCGACGATGTCGAAATTGAACGTCGCGCACACGATGCCGAAGCGCATACCGCTTCCATCGATGCGCGTGTTGGCGAGTCCGTCGTTGGGTCCGACCATGGCCTCCTACTTTCCGTCCGCGTCGACACCGAGGAGGTGTCCGAGGCGTTCTTTCTTCGTCCGCAGGTATTTTTCGTTTTCCGGAGTCGGCGGAATCTCGATCGCGACTCGCTCGACGACCGAAAGGCCGTAACCACCGAGGCCGCCGTACTTGGCCGGATTGTTCGTCATCAGGCGCAACTCGTTCGCACCGAGGTCGGCAAGAATCTGAGCGCCGATTCCGTATTCACGGCTGTCGACGGGCAGACCGAGTTGCAGGTTCGCATCGACGGTGTCGAGGCCCTCGTCCTGAAGTGAGTAGGCCCGGATCTTGTGTCCGATGCCGATGCCGCGGCCCTCGTGACCACGCAGATAGACGACGACGCCGCGGCCTTCTGCGGCGATGAGGGCCATCGCGGCGTCGAGTTGCGGGCCGCAGTCACAGCGGCGGCTGCCGAAAACGTCGCCGGTCAGGCATTCGCTGTGCACCCGGGTCAGGACGGGTCCCTTGGCGTGGAGGTCGCCCTGCGTGAAGGCGAGGTGTTCGACACCATCGATCGTGCTGCGGTACGCGTGACACGTGAAGACGCCCCACTCGGTGGGAACCGGGGCCGAGCCGATGTGCTCGACGAGTCGCTCGTGGTGTCGGCGGTACTCGATCAACTTCGCGATCGACGACAACAACAGACCGTGTTGTGCACAGAAAGCGCGCAGGTCGTCGAGGCGCGACATCGTGCCGTCGTCGTTCTGGATCTCGCAGATGATGCCAGCGGGTTGGCAGCCGGCGAGACGTGCAAGATCGACCGCGGCCTCGGTGTGGCCCGCACGCTTCAGCACGCCGCCTTCGCGGGCGCGCAACGGAAAGATGTGGCCCGGACGCGCGAAGGCCGTGTACGACACCGACGGATCCGCGAGTGCTGCCAGGGTTGTCGCGCGGTCGGCTGCCGAGATGCCGGTCGTCGTTCCTTCGATCAGGTCGACCGACACCGTGAACGCAGTCCGATGGCTCTCGGTGTTCTGGTCGACCATCGCGGGTAGGCGCAGGTCGTCGCAGCGTTCCGCCGTGAGTGGTGCGCACACGACGCCCGAACTGTGGCGCACGATGAAGGCGAGTTTCTCGGCGGTCGCAAACTCGGCGGCCATGATGAAGTCACCCTCGTTCTCGCGGTCCTCGTCGTCGACCATCACGACCATCTCCCCGCGAGCGATCGCGGCAAGGATCTCGGGAATTTCGGCAAAACCGGCGGCGCTCTGCGTCATGGCTTGTCTGCTTTCTCTGGGGAGTTGTCGGGGCGTTCGACGACGATCTCGACGTCGTCGCCCAGTTGTTGGGTCGAAACGATGCGGCCGCGCCACAAATCGGCGATGTTGCGAACCGCATCTCCGGCGAAGAAGCCCGCGGCGTCGCCGCCGCCCGCTATCGCGGGCGCCAGGTGGAAGACGTAGCTGTCGACCAGGCCACGACGGTGGAAGTCGCCGGCAACGCGTGCGCCGCCTTCGACGAGCAACTGGAGAACGTCGTTGCGGCCGAGGTCTGCCAACAGATCATCGAGGGAACCCGACCACTCCGTGCACGGGTGAACCTTTGCGTTCACTGGCGCGCGACCAAGCACGACGCGTCGCGGCGACGGACCGGCAGCATCACGCACGGTGAGTTCGGGGTCGTCGGCGCGCACCGTTCCCGCACCAACGAGCACTGCGTCGCTTTCGGCACGCAGTTCGTGCACGCGCATGCGCGCGACCGGACCCGTGATCCACTTGCTCGTGCCGTCGGCCGCCGCGGTTCGGCCGTCGAGCGTTCCGGCCATCTTCAGTACGACCCACGGCCGGCCCGTGCGTCGGTGGTGGAGGTACGGGGCGAGCTGTGTGCTGACTTGTCCGGCACCCACGCCGATGTCGACGGTGATGCCCGCCGCGCGCAGCGCAGCGATACCGCTGCCGCTGACCTTCGGGTCGGGGTCGCCGACGCCGACCACCACGCGGGAAATTCCGGCGTCGATGATTGCCGTGGTGCACGGTCCGGTACGGCCGGTGTGCGAACACGGTTCGAGAGTGGAGTAGAGCGTTGCGCCACGGGCCGCTTCGCCGGCGTGTCGAAGTGCGACGATTTCCGCGTGTGGTCCACCGGGTGCCGACGTGCAACCTTCGTAGGTCGACCCATCGCGCGCAACGACAACTGCACCCACCCAGGGGTTGGGGCGCGCGACGAGACGCGCCTGCGCCGCCGTGCCGATGGCACGGCGCATGAATTGTTCATCGCGCACGTCGAACGTGCCCGAGTCAACGGTCATGGCTCCACCTTGCTCCCATCCGGACTCTTACCGTCGGCCCCGGAATTCCACCGGGTCGGCCCGACCGCCGAAGCGGAAGGGTTCGCGGACTGTCACCGCCGGTCGGGACTTTCACCCAAACCCCGCAAGGGGTGTTTTCAATTGTCGACCACAGGCTACGGCGCGGGATCGACTTTCTTCCACCGGGTTTCGGGGTCGGCGACTTCGCGGGCCTTGCGGCGGTCGGCGCGCAGAACGTTGCGGAACACGACACTCAGAATCACGGCGAGGCCGAGGAGGATGACCGCGAAGGTCGCGTACTGCAACGCGCCACCGCGGTCGCCCGCGTCAACGGGGGCGGTGCCACAACCGGGCTTCGGCATCAGTCCGATGCACTCGGACGGATCACGCTCGAGGTTGTAGCCGCCGATGGTCGTCGAGGTCGAGTCGCCCATGGGTGAAGCCGTAACGGAACTCACGCCCTTCATCGTCACACGACCTTCGTGCCCGCGCCAAACGGCAACTATGGTCGGACCGATGTCACGTGCGTACGACACCGTTCTCGTTGTGGATTTCGGTGCCCAGTACGCGCAACTGATCGCCCGGCGCGTGCGCGAGGCCAGCGTTTTCTCTGAAATCGTTCCGCACCGCATCACCGCAGCCGAAGTGCGGGCAAAGGCCCCGAAGGCAATCATTCTTTCCGGTGGGCCGAAGAGCGTGCACGTCGACGGCGCTCCGGTTCTCGACCCCGCGATCTACGACCTCGGCATCCCGATCCTCGGTATTTGTTACGGGCATCAACTCATCGCCCAACAGTTGGGCGGCGAGGTGTCGCGCGGCGGCCGCGGTGAATACGGCCGCGCACAACTTTCGCGAACCAACTCGACGTCGCAACTGCTCGACGGACTTCCGGCGCAGTTTCCCGTCTGGATGAGCCACTTCGATTTCGTGTCACGGATGCCCGACGGATTCTCCGCGTGTGCGTCGACTCCCGACGCGCCGACTGCGGTGATGGAGAACGCCGATCGTCGCGTGTGGGCGGTCCAGTACCACCCCGAGGTCGTGCATTCCGAACACGGCCAGACGTTGTTGCGCCGTTTCCTCGTCGACCTTGCGGGTTGTTCACCCACGTGGACGATGTCATCGATCATCGATACCCAGGTCGAGGCGATCCGCGCGCAGGTCGGCACGAAGCGCGCAATCTGCGGTCTCTCGGGCGGCGTCGACTCGTCGGTTGCGGCAGCACTCGTGCACCGTGCAATCGGTTCGCAGCTCACGTGCGTGTACGTCGACACGGGTCTCATGCGCAAGGGTGAGAGCGAACAGGTCGTCGAGATGTTCCAACGCAACATGGGCATCGAGCTCATTCACGTGCGCGCGGGCGACAAGTTCTTCGACCGCCTGCGCGGCGTCACCGAACCCGAGGCAAAGCGCAAGGCGATCGGCGAGTTGTTCGTCCGCATCTTCGAGGAGAACACCGGTGGTGTCACCGACGCCGAGTTCCTCGTGCAGGGGACCCTGTACCCCGACGTCATCTAAAGTGGCGGCAGCGACGGCACCGCCTCGGTCATCAAGAGCCACCACAACGTGGGCGGTCTTCCCGAGGACATGACGCTGCAACTCGTCGAGCCACTGCGTTCGCTCTTCAAGGATGAGGTGCGTCGCCTCGGCACCGAACTCGGCCTGCCCGACGAGATGGTCTGGCGCCAGCCCTTCCCGGGCCCGGGTCTCGGCGTGCGGATCATCGGCGAGGTGACCCCCGAACGCGTCGCCACTCTGCAAGAGGCCGATGCGATCGTCCGCGAGGAAATCCGCGCGGCCGGTCTCGAACGCGAGATCTGGCAGGCGTTCGCCGTGCTCGCCGACATCCGTTCGGTCGGGGTGATGGGCGACGAGCGCACCTACGGCCACCCGATCATCGTCCGGGCCGTCACCAGCGACGATGCCATGACAGCCGACTGGGCCCGACTGCCGTATGACCTGCTCGAGCGCATCTCCAGCCGCATCGTGAACGAGGTTCCCGGCGTCAACCGCGT
>CAYFNP010000085.1:0-6466 GCA_964344425.1 uncultured Bifidobacterium sp.
CGGGTGACTGGAACAACGTCGCACGCTCGCTCGCCGAAATCTGCGTCATCCTTGGCGCGCGCTTCAGCATCGCAACGCCCGAGGGCTATGCGCCGTCCTCGGACGAACTCGCCCGCATCAACGCCCTTGGGTCGGGCGAGTTCGTCGCGGGGCACGACCCGGTTGCCGCCGTGGTGGGAGCCGATGCCGTGCACACCGACGTGTGGGTCTCGATGGGCCAGGAAGCCGAGACCGCGACCAAAGAAAAGGCATTCGCCGCCTACAAGGTGACATCCGCACTCATGGCAAAGGCCTCGCCGTCGGCGCAGTTCTTCCATTGCCTCCCCGCACACAGGGGCTACGAAGTTGACGCCGCGGTGATCGACGGACCGTCCAGTCGCGTCATTCCCCAGGCGCACAACCGGCTGCACAGCGCACGCGGAGCGCTTGCCTTCGTGATGGGAGTGAAGTGATGAGCACCAAGGCGCAGCGTCAGCAGGCGTTGATCCGCATCATCGAAAACGTCGAAGTCTCCAGCCAGACGCAACTGCAAAAGTTGCTGGCAAAGGAGGGCATCAAGGCAACGCAGGTCACCGTGTCTCGCGACCTCGAAGAAGTCGGGGCCATCAAGGTTCGTTCGTCATCGGGCGACACCGTTTATGCAATCGCGACGTTCGAACCGGCACGTCGCGCGACAAACGACCAACTGCGTCGCGTCATGTCCGAATGGGTGGCCGAGGTGTCCCACAGTGGTCAGATGGTCGTGCTGCGCACGCCACCGGGTTGCGCCCATGTCGTTGCTTCGGCGCTCGATCGTGCGGCGCCCGACGGTTTGCTCGGCACGGTGGCGGGCGACGACACAATCATTTGTGTTGCAACCGAAGGCATCGGCGGCAAGAAACTCGCCTCTGAACTGCGTTCGCTTGCGGGCCTGAAAGCGGGGAAGTGATGAACGAAAACTCCGGACACCTTTGGCACGGTCGGTTCTCGGCCGGCCCCGCCGATGAACTGATGGCTTTCACGGCCAGCCTGCCGTTCGATCGCCAGCTGTGGCACGACGACATCACGGGATCACGTGCGCATGTCAACGGGCTCGAACGGGCCGCATTGCTGACGGCCGAAGAAGCCGAAGCCGTTCGTCGCGCACTCGACGTTGTCCACGGCGAATTCGCCTCCGCAAGCTTCGGGTTCGTCGACTCCGACGAAGACATCCACACGGCGATCGAACGCAGGGTCACCGAACTGGCCGGCGACGCCGGTGCGAAGTTGCACACGTCGCGCAGTCGCAACGACCAGGTCGCCACCGCGCTGCGGCTGTGGACGCGTCGGAACCTGCTCGAAGTGTCCGACAGGGTGCTCGTTCTTGTCGACACTCTGTTCGCATCGGCCGACGCAGCGGGTTGGGGAGAAGGCGGTATCTACCTTCCGGGTTACACGCATCTTCAGCGTGCCCAGCCCGTGCAATTGGCACACCATCTTGCGGCCCATGCGTGGGCACTGTTGCGTGACGCAGACAGAATCCACGCAACGATCGAACGCGCCAACGTCTCGCCGTTGGGCGCTGGTGCGCTCGCGGGTACGTCATTGCCCATCGACCCGGCTCCGACCGCAAGGGAGATGGGTTTCCGTACGGCGTTTGCAAATTCGCTCGACGCAGTGTCCGACCGCGACTTCGTTGCCGAGGCGTTGTTCGACATTGCGTTGCTTGGAGTACATCTCTCGCGGATCGGCGAAGAGTGGGTGCTCTGGACCACCGAGGAGTTCGGCTTTGCCCGCCTCGACGACGCCTATTCGACCGGCTCGTCGATGTTGCCGCAAAAGAAGAACGCCGACATTGCCGAACTTGCGCGCGGAAAATCCGGCCGCCTGATCGGCAACCTCACGGGCCTGCTCGCCACCCTGAAGGGTCTTCCGCTTGCCTACAACCGCGACCTTCAAGAAGACAAGGAGCCGCTGTTCGATTCCGTGAACCAAGTCGTTCTCGCACTCGGCGCCCTGTCGGGCATGATCGCAACTGCAAAGTTCAATCAGCCCCGAATGCAGGCAGCTGCCGACGATCAACTTGCGTCAGCGACCGACCTCGCCGAGTGGTTGGTGCGGAAGGGAGTTCCTTTCCGCAAGGCACACGCGCTCGTCGGTGCACTCGTTCAGGAGTGTCTGTCGTCAGGAACGCCCCTTGCAGAACTGGCCGCGAACAGCCGCGACTTCGGTCCCGATGCCGCCGCCCTCGTTGCGCCAGGAGTTGGTGTGTCGATGCGCACCTCACCGGGTGGCGCCGGACCCACACCTGCTCTCGTTCAGCGCGAGCAATTGCGTGCGGCGATCGCCGTCGCTCGTCACGAACAGGAGGACCTGCGTGCTCTATGAGCATCGACTCCGCATTCGCTATGCCGAATGCGACATGCAACAGGTCGTCTTCAACGCCCACTATCTGGCCTACTGCGACGACGCGGTTGATTGCTGGATGCGCCAGACGCTGGGCGGAAGCCTTCACGACGTCGGTTTCGACTGCATGGTGAAGCGGGCCGAGATCACCTGGATCAAGGGTGCAACCTTCGGCCACGACATGGTCGTTCGCCTCGGCGTGACCAAGTTCGGGGTCACCAGTTTCGAGGTTCTCGCCGAGGGCTTCATCGACGGCGACGAGAAGAGCTTCGAGGCGAACCTGCTCTACGTCAGCACCGTTCCGGGTGTGGCCAAGGCAACGCCAATGCCGGCATCGGTGCGCGAGAAGTTCGCCGCCTATTCCCGCTGAGCTTGTCGCACCAGCTTCATCACGTCGACCAAATCCTGCGGGCGACCCGTCGACCATTTGTTGATCACGAGGTGTTTCCGACCGATGATGGGAATCGACAGGCCATCAAGGTGGACTTCAACTCGGGCCGCCCAGGCGTCTTCGAATCTCACTCCGGAAATCGAAGTGAGGAGGTCGATTCGACTTGGGCTGGTTCCAAGTTGGATGACACGATCTGAAGCCTCGAGGTCGGTCACTGCCAGACCGACGTCACCGAATCCGAATGTGGTGAGAGCATCGAAGATACGCAGTGCATTGTCGTGCTCGGCCCAGATCCAAAGGTCGAAATCGTCCGTACCTCTTGGAAGGCCGTGCGCGGCTAAGGCGTAACCGCCGATCACAAGGAATCGAACGTCTCTAGCGAGAAATAACTCGAGCAACTCTTTCGAGTCGGGGAAAAGGTCCACTGTTGCCTCCAAACGCGTACATGCGTCGACGCAGCATTTCGACTGCGGCGACCCGTGCTGAGGGCGACTGGTCTCGCCAATAGCGGAGGAGGCTGTCTTCGGATTCCTCGAACGTGACGACTTGCAGGACGCGCGCGCTGGGCTCTGGGTATGAGCATTCGGCGCTCGTTTGATGTGAGGTCACGACAGCAGTTTACGCAAAGGGTGTTCTCAGGCCCGGCGGGTGCCGTGTTTATATTCGGCGAGTGCCGATGCCGTGGTAACTGCTGGTGGCGAGCGCGTGGTCTTCTTCTGCAATTGCGCCGTTGTTCCACACGGTGATCTTCAGGTCGGGAGCAGCGCCCGCGGGTTCCATGCGTAGCCAGGCGAGCGGCGCGTGCCGACGCGCGCCATGGGCACGAAGTGCCGCACGAAAGCGGTCCTTCGTGTCTTGGCTGAAGTACGGCCAAACGATCGAATGGAAAACTACGGCAGGTTCGTCGTCGAGTTCGGCGAGTTGCACG
Source organism: uncultured Bifidobacterium sp. (assembly GCA_964344425.1). Taxonomy (GTDB): domain Bacteria; phylum Actinomycetota; class Acidimicrobiia; order Acidimicrobiales; family Ilumatobacteraceae; genus F1-20-MAGs119. Next base: position 3,684 of record CAYFNP010000085.1, read on the forward strand.
TCGATCCAGTCTGCTGCGTCAGCCTGGATCGGTGGGCGATACAGCGGACTTGCCGATGCGATGTCAAGCGCTGCATTCAACCGTTCGAAGCGTTGATGCTGATCCGGCCACACGAACGAGAGAAGCGTGAGCCGTCGTTCAGGGTCGCGAATGTCCAGTGGTGCGATGTCGCAACCGCCTCGCGAGACAACCCGGGGACAATCTGAAATGTCGACGGTCGGGTTGCCCCACGCTTCGGTCGTGAAGCGGACGCGTGAGTCGGAGTTTCCGAATCGGTTGCCGGAGTTTTCGAAATAGAACTGGTCGAAAAGCAGATTGAGTCCGCTCGATGAACCAACCTCGCGGAAATGAAACGAATCGACGCCGTAGCGGCGTCCGAAGTGGGCGAGCCCGGTGACAAGCATCGTGGTGCGACCGACTTCATTGGTCTGCACCGTGCGTCCCAATCCGTCGACTATTGCGGGACGGTTCGATGTGAGGACCCCGAGAAAATCCTCGACAAGACTTGGTCCTGGTGAGCCGCCGGCGCTGGGGTAGTGGCGTGCAAGTTGCGGTGCGCGACCGGCGAGTACCTCGCGGTGGGCCGCACCGAGAATGCGGAGCGAGACTGCGTCGCGGGCGGGTCGCAGTGCGAGATCTTTCGTGAGTTCGTGGACGATGCCGCCTGCGGCGAGGTTCTTCGCAAGGCCTTCGAGAACGGTGCGGTTGATCTGCGACCCCATCTCGGCCGATGCGGCTGCCTGCACCAGCATCGCATCGTGCAGGTTCAGTTCGGGCTGTGCCATCGTGTCCCCCCGTTGCGCAACGTAGTGCAAATGATCGGCCAATCGGGTGGTTGGTCGTGCCAACATTGAGGGGTGAACATCCTCCCCGAACTCCACGAGCGTGGCTTGGTCCACGACACGACCGCGGCCGACCAGCTCGGCGCGCGTCTCGCGGATCATTCGGTGGGCGTGTACGTCGGCTTCGACCCGACTGCCGACTCGTTGCACGTCGGTCATCTCCTTGGACAGTTGATGTTGCGTCGCATGCAGTTGGCAGGGCACCGGCCGTTCCCGTTGGCGGGCGGCGCAACCGGAATGGTGGGTGACCCGTCGGGCCGCAGCGAAGAGCGCAACCTCCTCGACGCCGAGACGCTTGCGCACAACGTGTCGCGCATCGAGTCGCAGTTGCGTCGTCTTCTCGATTTTTCGCCGGGCAAATTCAGTGCGACGTTGGTGAACAACGCCGACTGGACCGCGGGTGTCTCTGCCCTCGAGTTCCTGCGCGACGTCGGCAAGCACATCACGATCAATCAAATGCTGGCCAAAGATTCGGTGAAGTCGCGACTGAACTCCGAGAACGGACTTTCGTACACCGAGTTCAGCTACATGCTTCTTCAGGCGAACGACTTCCGGCATCTTGCCGCGACGCACGACGTCGAGCTGCAAATGGGTGGCAGTGACCAGTGGGGGAACATCACCGCCGGCATCGACCTCATTCGCAAGACGCTCGGCCGCACTGCACACGGGTTGACGTGGCCGCTCGTCACGAAGAGTGACGGAACCAAGTTCGGCAAGACGTCGGATGGTGCGGTGTGGCTCGACCCCGATCGCACCAGCCCGTATCAGTTCCGACAGTTCTGGGTGCAGCAGGCCGATGCCGACATCGCGCGTTACTTCCCGCAGTACTCGCTGCGTCCGCTCGCCGAATGCCGCGAGATTTTGGTTGCGCATGCCGCAAAGCCCGAGGCCCGCGAGGCCCAGCGCCTCCTCGCCCACGAGATCACCACGATGGTGCACGGCGACGACGCCGCGCGGGCTGCCGACGAGGTGGCCGCGATCCTGTTCGGCGGCGACCCGACCACCGCCAGCGCAGCCGGTTTTGCGGCGATTGCCAACGAGGTGCCTTCGTCTGCGATTGCAACGCTGCCCGACGAAATGGCCCAGTTGCTTGTCGACACGAAGGTCTGCGCCTCGAAGTCCGAGGCACGGCGCACGATCGAGCAAGGCGGCGTTCGTGTCAACGGCGCATCGGTCGGTCTCGACACCAAACCCGCCGACATCGCACCACTACATGGGCGTTATTTGCTCGTCCGTCGCGGCAAGACCACGTACCACCTGGTCGACCGCGGCTGAGGTTCGCTGACCCGCGGAAATGCGTCCCGCCGGAGCGACGAAAAGGTTGGGAAACGCCCACCCCGCGGATATCTTCACGGAGCCTTTCGGGGGATCCGCCCCCGATCGAAAACTCCGCTGGCGCGGGTTGACGATTCGTCAAAAGCGCCGATAGAGTTGCAACTCGCCCCCAAAAGCCGGCTGCGTGCAGCCGGGACTCTGGAGGATCCGGCACGGCCACCCACGGGTGAGTGCCCATATTTGCTCCTTGAAAACGGAAGAGAAGACTGAACGCCAGTGCGGGCAGAGATACGGGCGAAAGCTCGACTCTGCTTGTCAATTCTGGTCGGTAGCCATACCGACCAATCAGTAATACCTCTGACTGGGTCCCAACCCGGTCGGAAAAATTCAAGCCAAGGTCATGACAACACACAGAACACGATTCCGTTCGTTGTCGTGAACTTTCCAATCGTTTCGACCCGAGCAATCGGGCCGACATGATTTTGACGGAGAGTTTGATCCTGGCTCAGGACGAACGCTGGCGGCGTGCTTAACACATGCAAGTCGAACGAGATCCATGGAGTGGTAACACTCCGGAAGATCTAGTGGCGAACGGGTGAGAAACACGTGAAGAACCTGCCCCGGACTCTGGGATAACAGTTGGAAACGACTGCTAATACCGGATGC
>CAYFNP010000086.1:0-6458 GCA_964344425.1 uncultured Bifidobacterium sp.
CGTCACCCGAGCCGAGGAAGTCCTCGTAGGTGACGGTGCGGAGTTTTCCGACCGGAGCCGCGTCGCCGCCGATCATGACGACTACCGAGTCGGGGTGCAGGTCTGCCGCAATTGCGTCGAGAATCGGACGGAAGTCGTTGTGCGCGATGAACACCCGCGCCTCGGCGTCGTTGACGATGTAGGCAACCTCGGGCGCGGCGAGGCGCCAGTTCACGTCGACCGACACCGCGTTCAACAGACTGCACGCGAAGAAGACCTCGAAGTGTTCGATCGAGTTCTTGTCGAGGAACGCGACGCGCGATTCGGCCGCGACACCCGCGGAACGAAGCGCTTGCGACAACCGCTTGGATCGCGAGTACAACTGACCCCAAGTGAGCGACCTGTCGCCCTGAATGACCGATGCCTGCGCCTGACGCTCGACACCGTGCACGCGGACGATGTCACCGACCGATGAAATTTTCTGCCCCATGTGGGGCGAGATTACTTGCCCGTCAGCCTGCTGACCACGGGAGCAAAGGCATCGAGATTTCCCTCGCTGACGGTGTAGTAGCTGATGCCGTACTGCTCGCGGCGCTGCTGGATGATGTCGCAGATCTGGTCGACGGTGCCGATGTAGGCGTGCGGGTGCACCTGCATCGCCTCGACCGTGATGCCGAACATCTTGGCGAAATTGGCGTTCACGGTGTCGGGGTCGGGCGTGACAACGGTGAAGTACGCACCGATTTCGAATTCGAGGTCCGTCACCTTGCGGCCGACCGACTCGGCACCCGCGCGCACCCACTCGGCCTTTTGGGCGGTGAGTTCGGCCGTGCTGCTCTGCGCGCCGCTCGGGCCGATCTTGCCGCTCGAGTTGTCGAAGTTGAAGCTGACGATGTCGGCTTCGCGACCGGCGATACCGAGTACGCGCTTGCTACCGCCACCCACCATGAACTGGATGCCCTTGGGGTTCGTCGGCTTCGGAAGTGCCTCGTAGTCGTGCAAGTGCACGTGGTCACCATCGAAGTGCACCTCGCCCCCGGCGAATGCGACCTTGGCGGCCTTGATGTACTCCTCCATGCGTGACACGCGCACACCGGCGGAATCCATCTGAATGCCGAGGGCTTCGTACTCTGCGGCGAGCCAACCCGCACCGAGACCGAACTCCAAGCGACCACCCGAGAAGAAGTCGAGCGTCGCGGCCTCCTTGATGAGAACGGCCGCAGGGCGGTAGTCGATGCAAAAGACGCGGCAACCGATCTTGATCGTCGACGTCGCCTCGGCAGCGACCGCCATTGCCGGCACCGCGGCAAGCGACTGCACGGGGTGGTTGCACTTCTGCAGCGCGGGTCCGGGTCCGAGCAGGTGGTCGGCGAGGTGGAACGCGGAGTAACCGAGGTCCTCGGCCTTCTTCACCTTGTCGCGCCACGCCTGGGGTGTCTCGGCGTTGTAGGACTGGACCCCGAATCGGAACGGCTTCATGTTTCCCCCTCTGGAAATGGTGAGAGAAAACTAGCCAACGCGGCGGCGGTCAGTTCAGTCCGGGCTCGTGGGGCAGACCGAGCACGCGCTCGCCAACGATGTTGCGTTGCACCTGGCCGGTTCCTCCACCAATCGTGAGGGCCTGAGAGAAGAGGAACGCGCTCGTCCACACCAACCGGTTCAGGTCGGTCCCCTTCACGTCGGGGGCCAGAACGCCGCTTGTTCCCATCAGGTCGACGGCAAGTTCCGCGACGTGCTGCCCGTGTTCGTCGGCGAGGATCTTGCGAACGCTCGCCTCGGGTCCGGGCTGCTCGCCGCGCAGACGCGCGGTCAGCGTGCGCATTCTGATGAGTTCGAGGATCTGGTGTTCGATCCACACGTCGACGGTACGCAGCCGAAGCACCGGGTCTTCGACGCCACCCTCGCGCTTGACCCGCTCGATCAGGTCGAGTGCAGTCGGCCCGTGACCCCACAGGATCCCACCGGTCGACAGCGACACGCGCTCGTTGCCGAGCGTCACCTTCGCGAGTCGCCAACCGTCGTTCACCTCGCCGACAACTGCGTCGCGCGGCAACCGAACGTCGGTGAGGAACACCTCGTTGAAGGTTTGTCCACCGACCATCTCGCGGATCGGACGCACTTCGATGCCGGGGGTGTCCATCGGACAAATGAAATACGTGATGCCGCGGTGCTTCGGAGCGTCGGCGTCGGTACGCGCGAGCAGAATGCCGAACTGCGAATGCTGGGCGCCACTCGTCCAGATCTTCTGGCCGTTCACCACCCACTCGTCACCGTCGAGCTCGGCACGGGTGCGCAGGCTCGCGAGGTCGGAGCCCGCCTCGGGTTCGCTGAAAAGCTGACACCACACCTCTTCGCCGGCGAGCAACGCCGGGAGATAACGACGCTTTTGCTCGTCGGAGCCCGCGAAGACGATGGTCGGGCCGGCCCAACCAATGCCGATCGGATTCGACGGACGCGACACCCCCGCGTTGGCAAATTCTTCGTCGATGATGAGCTGATGAATCGGGTCCGCGCCGAGGCCCCACGGCGCCGGAAGGTGCGGAGCGACCAAGCCCGCGTCGGCCATTTGCCTGCCGGTGGGTCGCGGATTGTCGGCAAGCCAACGTCGCACCGAGATTCGCCGCTCGTCTTCCTCGCCCGGCAATAGGTGATTCACGGTGCCGAGAATAGTGTTGGCGCTCGTGACTGCACAGACGAACACCGGTTGGAACTTCGCGGACATGTGGGAACTCCACGCCGGTCGGTTCCCCGATGCACCCGCCACCATCCACGGCGGCGAAACACGAACCTGGCGCACCTTCAACCAACGCGCGAACGGAATCGCGAACACCCTTCTTGCCGCCGGTGTCGCCCACCAGGACAAGGTCGCGCAGTACATGCACAACTGTCCCGAGTACATGGAGTCGCTGTTCGCGTTGTTCAAGGTCGGTTTGGTTCCCGTCAACACGAACTACCGCTACACCGAGGACGAACTCTCCTACCTGTGGGACAACTCGGATTCGGTGGCGGTGATCTTTCACGCCACGTACACCGACAGGTGCGCCGCGGTACGCGCGCGGGTTCCCAACGTGAAGACGTGGATCTGGGTCGACGACGGCACCACGCCGTGTCCCGACTGGGCCGTTTCGTACGAAGTAGCCGCTGCGTCGAACGTGTCGGCCCCCGCGCCATCGTGGAAGCGCAGCGGCGACGACATGTACTTCCTCTACACCGGAGGAACCACCGGCATGCCGAAGGGCGTGATGTGGCGTCAGGACGACATGGTCGGCAGCCTCGATGCGCCGTCGCGAGTGCCGCTGCCGCCCCACCAGGATCTCGACGTTCTCGCTCAACGCGTGTCGAAGCCCGGGCCGGTCAACATGCCGGCTGCACCGTTGATGCACGGAACCGGCGCGATGAATGCGATGTGGGCACTTGCGCTCGGCGGTGCGGTCGCCACGATGACCAGCAGAACATTCGATGCGAAGGAACTTCTCGAAGTCGTTCAGTCGGCGCGCGTCAACAGCATCGCGATCGTCGGCGACGCGTTCGCCAAGCCGATCCTCCGCGCACTCGACGAAAACCCCGGCAAGTACGACATCACGTCGCTCAAGTTCATCACCTCGAGCGGCGTCATGTGGTCGGCCGAAACAAAGGCCGGAATGTTGCGTCACCACCCGAAGATGCTGCTCATCGACAGCCTCGGGTCGTCCGAGGCGATCGGTATGGCATCGTCCACAACAAGCGCCGACGGATCCAGCAGCACGGCAACGTTCAAGCTCGGGCCGAACACACGGGTCATCAACGAAGAGGGACGCGACGTGGTTCCGGGCAGTGGCGAGCGCGGACGCATCGCGATGCGCGGCCGCACCCCCGTCGGCTATTACAAGGACGAGGCGAAGTCAGCTTCGACGTTCGTCGTCATCGACGGTCTGCGTTATTCGATTCCCGGCGACTTCGCCGAGGTCGACGCCGACGGCACGGTTCATCTGCTCGGCCGCGGTAGCCAGTGCATCAACACGGGTGGCGAAAAGGTCTACCCGGAAGAGGTCGAAGAGGTGTTGAAGACTCACCCGAGCGTTCTCGATGCGGCGTGCGTCGGCGTGCCCGACGAACGCTTCGGTGAAGCCATCACCGCCCTCGTCGAAGCGCGCCCCGGCCAGGCCGTCGTCACGGCCGACCTCGTCGCACACGTGCGCTCGACCCTCGCCGCCTACAAGTCCCCGAAGAACGTGATCGAAGTGGCGACCATTGGTCGTTCGCCGAACGGAAAACTCGACTACAAACGCCTGAAGCAGGAAGCCTTGGAAGCACTTGGCTTGACCAAGTAGGCCGCAAGTAGAGTTCCCTGCCGTGCCCGAACGGGCAGCGCTCCGACCCGGCGGTTGGGGTCGGCAAGATCAGAAAGGTCCCCCCATGGCAGATCTCGGTTTCGACGGCAAGGTTGCGATCATCACCGGAGCGGGCGGTGGTCTCGGTCGCCAGCACGCGTTGCTCCTTGCCAAGCGTGGCGCGCTCGTCGTCGTCAACGACCTCGGCGGGAACATCGACGGAACGGGCGGCGACGCATCGGCCGCACAGAAGGTCGTCGACGAGATCAAGGCTGCGGGTGGCGAGGCCGTCGCCGACCACAACTCGGTCGCGACGCCCGAAGGCGGCGCAGCGATCGTGAAGTCGGCGGTCGATGCATTCGGTCGCGTCGACATCGTCATCAACAACGCGGGAATCCTCCGCGACAAGTCGTTCCACAACATGTCGCCCGACCTCATGAACCCCGTCTTCGACGTCCACCTGAAGGGTGCATTCCACGTCACTCAGCCGGCGTGGGTTCTGATGCGCGAGCAGGGGTACGGCCGCATCATCTCGACATCGTCGGCCGCCGGAATCTTCGGCAACTTTGGCCAGACCAACTACGGCGCCGCGAAACTCGGCCTCGTCGGTTTCACCCGCGTGCTCGCAGTCGAGGGTGCGAAGTACAACATCAAGGCAAACGCCATCGCACCGCTCGCCCTCACGCGCATGACCGAAGACCTGATGGGAGCACTCGCAGACAAACTCGATCCCTCGCAGGTCTCGCCCATCGTCGCGTGGCTCGCCCACGAAGACTGCCCCGTCACGGGCCAGGTGTACAGCGTCGGCGGCGGCCGCGTTGCAAACGTGTTCTTCGGCGAGACGCAGGGTTACACCAAGCCCGGCCACAGCCTCGAAGACATCCGCGACAACTGGGACGCGATCATGAGCCAGAAGGATTTCTTCGTTCCGCAGAACCTGGCAGAAGAGACCGCCGCATTCTTCAACAAACTGAAGTGATGCAATGACGGAGACCGTCGAGGCATTTCGCGCGCGCGCCGAGCAGTGGCTCGCCGCCAACGCCCCGACGGCACCCCGCGACTACGGCGCAATCTGTCCGCCCGACCTCATCGAACGAGGACGCGACTGGCAGATCCGACTGAACGAGGCCGGATTCACCGGCATTCATTGGCCCGTCGAGCACGGAGGCCGCGGGCTCACGACCGCGCACACAGCGGCATGGATCGAACTCTGCGCGTTGCACGGAGTACCGCCCGTGCTGAACATGGTCGGGCTCGTCCTTGCCGGCGGCTCGGTGATGCGCTTCGGCACGCCCGAGCAGCAGTCCCGGCACCTTCGCTCGACGCTCGCGGCGGACCACGTGTGGTGCCAGTTGTTCAGCGAACCCGGTGCCGGCAGCGATCTCGGCGGCCTGTCAACCAAGGCCGAACGCGACGGCGATCGGTTCATCGTGAACGGCCAGAAGGTGTGGTGCAGCGGCGGTCGCTACAGCAACTGGGGCATCCTGATGGCGCGCACCAACCCCGACGCACCAAAACACGAGGGCATCTCGTTCTTCCTCTGCCCGATGAACACGCCCGGAATCGAGATCCGTCCGCTGAAGCAAATGACGGGCGAGGCCGAGTTCGACGAGGTGTTTTTCACCGACGTCGAACTTCCCGCCGATTCACTGCTCGGCCCGCTGCACGGTGGTTGGGGCGTCGGCATGGCGGTTCTCACCAGCGAACGTGGCCACATCGGCGCCAGCGTGATCGGCCTCGAGCGTCGTCTCGAGTCGATGGCGCAACTCGGCGCGCGGCACTCGCTCGGCCCGGTCGAGCGCGACCGGCTCGCACAGTTGCTGTCGCGTGGCCACGCGTTCAAGGCGATGGGCAAGCGTCAGGGTCCCGAGGCTTCGACGGCTGCGTCCCTCATGAAGCTCGGCATCACCGAGATGATGTTCGACACCGCGATGTTGAAGGGCGACCTCGGCGGCGCGCTTGCTTTGCTCGACGGCGGTGACGCAACCGGAATGCTCGCAGCACCCGGCGGACGAATCGCCGGTGGAACAAGTCAGGTGCAACGCAACATCATCGGCGAACGGCTGCTCGGACTCCCCCGCGAACCGAAGGCCAAGTAGGCGCGCGTGCAAACGGTCAGCGTTCCATCGTCGGACGGCGTCGTTCTTGCCCTGCACCATCTCACCGACT
>CAYFNP010000087.1:0-6434 GCA_964344425.1 uncultured Bifidobacterium sp.
GTCCTTCCATGCACACAACTGTGCGTTCGCATGCGAATGCGCCTCGGGCCACCCGCACGTGTGGATGTGGTCGGTGGTGACGTTGATCAGGTCACCGCCCTGCTTCACCAGGTACGGAATCGCTGCGCGACCGGTCAGGTACACACCGCGCAGGTTCACGTCCATCATGAACTCGAAATCATCGACGGCCTTGTCGTACGGGTCCTTCGCCGGGTTCGTGACACGCACGACGCCCGCGTTCGACACGACGATGTCGAGGCCGCCCAGCTTCTCGGCCGCCTTGTCGACGAACTTCTTCACCTGCTTCTTCTTCGCGACGTCGGCGACCCTGCCCCAAGCCTTGACACCGAGTGCCGACATCTCGTCAACCACCGCGTCGACCTTGTCGGACACGTCACAAACGGCGACGTCGGCACCTGCTTGCGCAAGTGCAACCGCGTACGCCCTACCCAATCCATCGGCCGCACCCGTGACGAGTGCGCGCCGCCCCTCCAGCGCTTTGCTCATGGCGCCGAACTTAGCCCGACTCGAAGGGCGCGTTTTGCGCCCTCTTCCTGACATTGAGGGTGCGATTCGCACGCTCATATAGTGGTGTGAGTCGATCGACCGGAGGGGGAAGCATGTCGTTGACGAACGATCTGAGGGCCGTTGTCGGGGCCGCATTCGAATTCGAGGGCGAACGCGCCTCGACCGAGCAGGTGGATTTTCCGCTGATGCCACTGGGCACGCCCTGCGACATGGGCCACGACGAGAACGGTGTTCCGCTGATCGACCCCCGTCTGTTCGGTTCGCGCGAGTTCCAGCGCAACCCGTACCCCTACTACCACATCATGCAGGATCACTATCCGGTGTTCCACGACAAGTTGAACAACTGTTACTTCGTCACGCGGTACGCCGACATCAGCGACGCCTACTTCGACGGCCTCGGCTACAACACCATCCCGAAGGGCAGTTCGAACCATGTTCTCGGCAACACGCAGTTGGAACTGAGCGGCATCGAACACAGTCGCCGACGCAACCTTTACGGCCGTCACCTCGTCGGCAGCGCGCTGACCAAGCGGTTCGGTGCAATCTGCAAAATGGCGAACGACATGATCGACAAGTGGTTCGATCCCTCGTCGGGCATGGCCGAGTTCGATCCGGCAACCGGCAAGTACGTCATCGAATTGGGCAAGGCGTTCGCCAACGAGTTCCCTATCCGCGTCGTGTGTCAGGTGTTGGGCTTCCCCGACGAGGCACAGGATCGCTTCTACTACTGGTACAAGAACATGATGGGCGGCATCGGAGGTCGCGACTTCGACCAAAAGGGTCTGATGGCGCGTCAGGACCTCGAGGACTTTGTCGAGAGCATCGTCGAGGAACGCCGCAAGTCGCCGCAGTACCTGCTCGACGACAACGGCAACCAGGTCGCCCCCGACATCATTTCCGAACTGTGCCAAACGGTCATCGACGGCGACTACCTGTCGACCGAAGAGATCACGTCGAACATCGCGCTCATCGTCGGAGGTGGTGGCGAGACCACGCGCGGCGCGATCCTCAACATGTGGTACCTGCTGCTGCAGCACCCCGACCAAATGGCCGCGGTCCTTGCCGAGGATCATCTGTGGGACGCGGCATTCCACGAGACGCTGCGTCACTCGTCGTCGATCGGCGGCCAACCGCGCCACAACACCTTCGACGTCGAACTGCACGGCGTCAAGATCCCGGCCGGTTCGCTGATGCACATGGTCGACTGGGCCGCAAACCACGACCCGCGCGTGTTCACCGAACCCGAAAAGTTCGACATCTTCCGCAACGACCTCTACACCGAGAAGATCGTGCGCGCGGGCTACCGCAAGGAGGGCCGCTGCAATCACATGGCTTTCGGCGTCGGTCCGCACCTGTGCCCCGGGGCGTGGATCTCGCACCAAGAGGCGTCGATCGGGTCGAACATCATGTCGAAGCGCGTGAAGAACGTGCGCATCGTCGAGGAGCGCATGCCAAAGGACATCGACGGCGTCAGCCTCGCACCCATCGGTCTCGGTGCCATCAACGAGTTGTGGCTCGAATTCGAAAAGGCGTGAAGTGACCTACAGCTCCGACAACGAGAACGACACGCTTTCAAGCGAACGTGGCGACGACGAGGCCGGTTACCGTAGTTACGAGGTGTTCCAGCGCGAACGTGTGGGTGCGCCGCCTCCGGTGAAACCCGGCCAGATGCGCACGCAGGACTATCTCGACGACCCGTATTCGCTTCTCGCAAAACTCCGCAACTACGGACCCGCGTGGCGCGACTGGCCCGGCAACTGCTTCTGGGTCACGCACTACAACGACGTCACGTCGGTGCTGACCGACTCGGCCAACTTCGCCGTGCGCTCGAAGCGGTGGCACTACCACCTCAACGATTTCGGCCGCGATCTTCGCAGCCAGGTGCCATTGTTGACCGCGCAGGCCGCGGGCATCGATGCGAACGCGCGCTCTGTTGCCGAAGAGATCATCGGGGGGTTCGCATCACGCGGGTCGGCCGACCTTGCGGCCGACTTCGCCGCCCTGTACCCCGTCATGCTGCTGTCGCGCACCATCGGCATCCCCGACTCCGACGTCGCGGTCTTCGCCGACCGATACCTGCGCATGCAACGTGGATGGCGTTGGCACCCCACCAATCAAGATTCCGGCAAGCGCGCGATGCGTGAACTCGTCGACTATTTCACCCCACTGCTCGACAAGCGCCGCAGCGACCCGCAAGGCGACTGGCTGAGCGCAATTGCAACGCTCGAAATCGACGGCCCGGCCACCACGGCGCACGACGTCGTTGCGACGTTGCTCGAGGCCGACCACGAAACACTGCACGGCGCGCTCGCCAACATGTGGATGCTGCTCCTCACGCACCCCGACCAGTTCGAGGCTGTGCGCGGCGAACGTCGTCTCGTGAAGTACGCGTACCTCGAGACCGTTCGCCACTCCACCCCGGTGCTCGCCGCCGATCGTTTCGCGCGACGTGAAGTGGAACGTTTCGGTTTGCTCATTCCCGAAGGAGCGCTCGTCATCTGTTCGGCTGCGGCCGCGAACCGCGACGAACGCATCTTCAAGGACCCCGACGACTTCATCGTCGGTCGCAAGGACCTCGTCCAACGCGAACCGCGCGGCCAGTACCGCGCTGACGGCTTGCCCTCGGGCGTCACTCCCGCGCTCGGCACGCCGTCGAAGTTCCCCGCGCTTCCGGTCGGTCGCCCGCGTTCTCTCTACGCCATCACGCGCGACACCGCGACCACCGCGTCAACGGCACTCATCGAGATGCTGCCCAACATCAAACTCGCAAGCGGTGCGAACCCGGTGATGAAGTGCAAGGCGTGGGGCGAGATGCACACCTGCTGGCATCTGCCCGTCTCCTTCTGACGGCGCGCCCTCCGTCAGGCGCCGACAACATTCAAGCCAAGCAGTCGCGCAGCCTGCGCCTGCTTGATATCGAAGGTCACGAATCTGAGTGCAGGAATTCCGAGCCGCTTTGCAGTTGCAAGGTGAAGGGCGTCGAGCGACCTGACCCCGAGCTCCTCCGCGATGTCCGCTGCGTAACGCCATGTCGATTCGGTTGGATTGATGAGCGCCATTGCGTCAGCGTCGGCCTCGAAGAGTTCACGACACCGAACGAGATTGATGCCGGAGAAGTTGCGAGCCAACGTGCGACGAACCTCGACGATCGAGAGCATCGACGTGACAAGTACGGGGTCGACGCCGACGAGTTCCGCGGCCAGCGCAGAATCGGCTTCATCGACGTACAACTTTGCGAGTGCGCTCGAATCGACGTACGTGGTCATCGGTCGCTAGAGGCGGTCTGTTCGATCTTCGGTGAGGACGTCGAGGACCCGACGTTCGGATTTGAGTCGCGGTCCGCGACCGATCGGACCCCTTCGGCTGGCCGGCTTGATCCACCCTTCAGCCACCCCGGATGCAAGTGGATCGCTGGACGGCGCCGGACTGAGAACGGCCTTTGGAACCCCGCGGTCAGTGACGCGAATGGTCTCACCGCTTGCCACGAGGTCGATGATCTCGGACAGCCTCTGCTTCAGTTCGCGAATCCCCACATCCATGTGTCCACATTATCACGTAATGTAGATACATGGTGGGCAAGGAGGCAGTTTGGTGGCGCGCGACCGGTCAGGGTTGTGAACTTTTGATTCGCGTCGTTACCGGTGCCCGCAGATCAGAAATCGCGGACGCGACTGGCGACATCCTCCGCGTACGCCTAGCGGCGCCCGCCGTCGAGGGAAAGGCGAACGACGAACTCATCAGGTTCTTCGCCGAATGGTTTGACGTTCGATTGTCGGCCGTCGAGATCGTTTCTGGCGCGAAGTCACGCACGAAACGTGTGCGAGTGGTGGGCCGTCAGGCGCCGCCGGACACCACGATGTTCTGACCGGTGATCCACGAACCGGCCGGCGAGGCCAGCCACACGGCGGCCGCACCACAGTCGGTCGGCGTACCGAGACGACGAATGGGAATGCGCACCGCGGTCGCTTCGAGTTGTGCGTCGGTGACGTGGCCGACGGTCTTCGTCGCCTCGGTGGGCACGGTGCCGGGAGAGATGCAGTTCGAGCGAATGCCCTTCGGGCCGAGTTCGGTTGCGAGCGTGAGCGACAGTGAGTTCATTCCCGACTTCGCCGCGCCGTAGGCCGCGAAGTTGACGGCCGGCTTCAGCGACGCGATCGACGAAATGCCGATGAGCGTCGAGCCGGGCTTCATGACCTGCGCACACGCGCGCGAGGCAACGAAGTGCGGTCGCAGATTCAGTGCGATCTGGTTGTCCCAGTGCCAATCGGGGAAATCCTCGAAGGCGAAGTTGCCCGGGTAGTCGGACGTGCCCGCGTTGCTGACCCAGGTGTCGATGGATCCGAGTTCGTTCATCGCGCGGTCGACGATGGTGGGAATCGTGTCGGGGTGCGTGATGTCGGCGACGACCTTCATCGACTTCTGGCCGCGTTGTGCGATGCGCTCGGCGACCTCGTCGAGTTCGTGCTCGCGGCGGGCGGTGAGAACGACCGTCGCGCCCGCGTCGGCGAACGCGAGTGCGATGCCACGGCCGATTCCGCGGCCCGCGCCGGTGACGACGGCAACCATTCCGTCCATGCGGAACAGGTCCATCACGTTTGCATCGGCCGGGTCGACCGGTGTGTGCGTGCGCGAGATCTTCGACGACATGAAATACTCCCCCTATGACTGAACGCGGCGGCCTGCCCGACGAAGAGATCCTCGGGTACCGATTCCCGGGTGGAACGTACACCATTGCGCACTGGGAGAACTTCCTGTTGACCGACTGCACGACTTCGGAGCAGTTGCCCGACGGCCTTGTTCATCCGGTTGCGCTGTTCCACGTGCCGATTCTCGGATCGGGCATTTCGATCGCGAAGTTGTTCGAGGTGTGCGGCGCCGAAGGGCCGGGCACCGTTGGCCTCGACGGTTACGACTGGGAGTACTTCGGTTCGTTGCGCATCGACGTGCCGTACGACGTGCAGGGCTCGATCGTGCACTGGCAACACATGGCCGACGACAAGGGCAACCCGTACGACGCGATGAAGTTCTCGATCGAATTGCGCGACACCACGCGCGCGGGTGAACTCGTCGCGCGCGTCACCAACTCGTGGCGTTTCCGCCGACAGCAAGCGACTGCCGCGTACAAACGCCCCGCCGAGAAGACCGCGGAAGCAACATCGGCCGCCACGCGGACACCGATCCCCGAGTTCGCAGTCGATGCGGTCGACGCACAACGGATGAAGACGATGGCCGCGATCCTTCGTGACCCGTACCGCGTGCACTGGGATCGCGCGGCGACTACCGAGATGGGATTGAACGGTCGCGTCATCAACCAGGGTCCGTTGAATCTCAGCTACATCGTCAATGCACTGCACGCACACGGCGGTGCAGGTTGCGTGCGGCGCCTCACCGTCGCGTTCCACCGCCCGGTTTTCGACGGCGACCGCGTCGTTGCCGGCGGGGAAATCATCGGGACCGAGGCATTTGCGGGCCGCGATGTACGGAAAGTCAACGTCTGGCTGCGACGCGACGACCCGACCCCGAACGAGATCGTCGTGTCGGGTTCGGCACTCATCGACTGAGCCAATCCCGTTGCGACAAGGCGATACCGAGCGGTAACAACCCGGGTTCGCAGACGCCTCCGTGCGCATCTGAAAAGTTCACAATCGAACTGTCTGCACCATGCAAAGAACCCTTGTAAATCAAGGCTTTCGACATTGCATCCCGTTTACAGGAAGGTGTCGCCGTGGTTATAGTTGCCACGCCGGCATGCCGGTTGTCACATCAACAATCGGGCACACGTGCCCGTGTTCACAGGGGGAACATTTGAAGAACCAGAAGAGGAAATTCCTGGTTCCCGTCGCGGTCGCTGTTGCAGCGGCTCTGTCGATGGGTGCCGGTGCGGTTTCCGCAAAGAGCAACAACGC
>CAYFNP010000088.1:0-6431 GCA_964344425.1 uncultured Bifidobacterium sp.
GACGGGCGCACCTCGCTCTCGTCCTCGTAGGACGAGTAGTGGTACGGCGTCGAGGCCTCGAACTCGGCGCTGCAGGTATCGACGGTCTTGAAGGTGGCGCGTACGCCCCTGCCAAGGCGGGCCGAACGCACCTCGCGTTCGGCAACACCGAGAAGATGCGCAATCTGTCCGTCGGAAAACCCGAGCCGCTTCGCACGGCGCCAGAAGTGACGCTCGAGATCGGCGGGACGCGTGCCGCGGAGGGCTTCGATCGCGTGACGTTCCTCGACGATCGCCAACATCTGGTCGATGAACCACGGATCGTAGAGACAGCGCGACCGCACCACTTCGGGTGAGATGCCCCGCCGCAGGGCTTCGCCCACCTGGAAGATGCGTTCGGGTGTCGGCACCGCGCAGCGGTCGAGCAAGTCGGCATCGGACATCGACGCGAGGTTCGCCTCGGCCGGATCGGCACCGAGGCCAAGTCTCCCCTGTTCGAGCGACCGCAGGCCCTTTTGCAGGCTCTCGGTGAAGGTTCGACCGATCGCCATCGCCTCGCCAACGCTCTGCATCTGTGTGCCAAGAACACCCGACGTTCCGGGAAGTTTCTCGAAAGCCCAGCGCGGGATCTTGGTCACGACGTAGTCGATTGTCGGCTCGAAACTTGCCGGGGTCTTCTTCGTGATGTCGTTCGGGATTTCGTCGAGCGTGTAACCGACCGCCAACTTCGCGGCGATCTTCGCGATCGGGAAACCGGTGGCCTTCGACGCCAACGCAGACGAACGGGACACGCGGGGGTTCATTTCGATGACAACCTGTTCGCCCGTCTGTGGGTTGACCGCGAACTGCACGTTGCTGCCGCCGGTCTCGACGCCGACCCTCCGAATGCATGCGAACGCCGCATCGCGCATTTTCTGGTATTCGACATCGGACAGTGTTTGTGCCGGGGCGATGGTGATCGAGTCGCCCGTGTGCACGCCCATTGCGTCGAGGTTCTCGATCGAACAGATGATGACGCAGTTGTCGGCGCGGTCGCGCATGACCTCGAGTTCGTACTCCTTCCAACCGACGATGGAAGTTTCGATGAGGATTTCACTGATCGGACTTGCCGCGAGTCCGTTGGCTGCGACCTTCTCGAACTCCTCTCTCGTATTCGCAATACCGGTGCCCCGGCCTCCGAGGATGTACGCGGGTCGGATGATGACGGGAAGACCGATCTCGTCGAGAACACGGTGCGCTTCGGCCATGTCGTGGGCGATGCCGCTGCGCGGAACCGACAACCCGATCTCGATCATCGCCTGCTTGAAGCGGTCGCGGTCCTCGGCGGTCTCGATCGCCTCGGCGTTTGCACCGATGAGTTCGGGGGTTCCCGGTACACCGACTTTTCCGCGCCGGAAGAGATCCATCGCGAGGTTGAGACCGGTCTGACCGCCGAGCGTGGGCAACACGGCATCGGGCTTCTCGCGCTCGATGATTCGCTCGAGGACTTCGGGCGTCAGTGGCTCGATGTACGTGCGATCGGCGAAGTCGGGGTCGGTCATGATCGTCGCCGGGTTCGAGTTCGCCAACACGACTCGGTAACCCTCGGACTTCAGCACCCGACACGCCTGAGTGCCCGAATAGTCGAACTCGCAGGCTTGGCCGATCACGATCGGGCCCGACCCGATGATGAGAATCGTCTGGAGGTCGTTTCTACGGGGCATCAGCGACCATCCATCAAGTCTGCGAATCGTGCGAAGAGATACCGGCTGTCGTGCGGTCCGGGTCCGGCTTCGGGGTGGTACTGCACGCTGAAGGCCCGCGCACCGCGTACCCGCATGCCCTCGTTCGTCTCGTCGTTCAGGTTCACGTGCGTCACGTCGACGGAATCCCCGAGCGACGCCGGATCGACGCAGAAGTTGTGGTTCTGGCTGGTGATCTCGATACGTCCCGTCGCGAGGTCACGTACCGGATGGTTTGCACCGTGGTGACCGAAAGGCAACTTGTACGTACGTCCACCCAGCGCGCGCGCAAGAAGTTGATGGCCGAGACAAATCCCGAAGACGGGCGTGCCCGCCTCGACGATGGCCCGAATGTTCGCCGGCGCGTCGACGACCATTTCGGGGTCGCCCGGTCCGTTGCTGAGGAAGACACCGTCGGGCTTCATCGCGAGTACCTCCGCGCTCGGCATCGACGCGGGTACGACGCGTACGGTCGCGATTTCCGAAAGACACGAAAGGATCGTGGACTTGATCCCGAAGTCATAGGCGACCACCTTGAATCGGCCACCGTCGAGCGAGTACGGCGCCGACGTCGTGACTTCGCCCACCAGGTCGATGCCCGACGTACCCGCTTCGCCCTTCGCGCGCGAGAGCAACGTGCCGGCATCGGCGCTGCCGAACGCGCCTGGTACCGCCCCGCTGTCGCGCAACACGCGCGTCAGACGCCGGGTGTCGACACCGGCAATACCCGCGATGCCCCACGACTCGAGGCTGGCCGCGAGCGACCGTTCGGCGCGCCAGTTGCTGTGACGCCGCGCGAGTTCACGCACAACGACTCCCCGCGCGAAAGGTCGGCGGGCCTCGTCGTCGAGGTTCGTCACCCCATAGTTCCCGATGTGCGGCTGGGTGAACGTGATGATCTGACCCGCATAGGACGGATCGGTCACGATCTCCTGGTAGCCGGTGATCGCGGTGTTGAAGACGACCTCGCCGGCAGCGACGCCGTCGGCCGGCAACACCCCGATGATTTCGCCCTCGAAGACCTCGCCGTTGGCGAGCACGAGCCGCCCTTCGCGAATGTTGCTCACGCCAGCACTCCGTTCACCACGATGGCGCGACCTTCGTGGAGGACGTGACGAACCCGTCCGCGCAGCTCGACATCGAAGTACGGAGAGTTCGCACTCTTCGACACGATCGACTCGGGGGTCTGTCGCCATGCTTCGTCGGCCGCAAACACGACGAGGTTCGCGCGCGCGCCGTCGGCGATGTCGAGGCCGTGGGTGGCGTCGAGTCCGGAAATCCGCGCCGGCATCCACGACATTGCCTCGACGACGCGGCGCACGGACGCACCGCTGTGAGCGAGCACCACGCCCAGCGCCGTTTGGAGTCCGAGCATTCCGGGCGGTGCGGCCGCCAGGTCCTGGTCCTTCAAATGTGGGGCGTGGGGTGCGTGGTCGGTGGCGACCGCGTCGATGGTGCCGTCGACGAGACCGGCGCGCAGGGCCTCGACGTCTTCCATCGTCCGAAGCGGAGGATTCACCTTGTACGTCGTCGAAAATCCGGTCAGCTTTTCGTCCGTGAGGCTGATGTGGTGCGGTGTCACTTCGGCAGTGACGGGAAGCCCGTCGTTCTTCGCTTGACGCACGATTTCCACACTACGTGCGGTCGACAGATGGAGAAAATGCATTGATGCGCCCGTTTCGCGAACGAGTTCGACGTCACGTTGCAACATGAGAACCTCGGCAATTGCGGGCCAGCCCGGTAGTCCGAGTTGCGACGAGCAGCACCCCTCGTGCATGACGGCACCCTCGGTGAGACGAGCAACCTCGCAATGCTGAGCGAGCGTGATGCCCAGTTCCCGCGCGGTCTCGAGCGCGCGTCGCATGATGAGCGGGTCCTGCACACCGTTTCCGTCGTCGGTAAACAATCGAACCCCGGCAGCGGCGAGCGAATGGAACGGAGCAAGTTGCGTGCCGTTGCGACCGACCGTGATGCAACCCGATGGCGAAACGGTGACGAGCCCGGCGCGCTCACCCTGAAGTCGGACGAACTCGACGACTGCGACGTTGTCCTGGGCAGGGTCGGTGTTCGGCATCGCGACGCACGCCCCGAATCCGCCGAGCGCCGCGGCCCTCGAAGCCGTCGCGATCGTCTCGGACTCTTCTCTTCCGGGTTCGCGCATGTGGGTGTGCAGATCGACGAACGACGCCGACACATGACAACCCGCGGCGTCGAGGCGACGCGGACCGCCTTGATCGGCTTTTGGCAACGACGCGTCGAGGCCCGAGGCCACTCGAGCGACGCGACCGCCCTCGACGAGTACGTCGGCTCGCGACTCGCCCGCTCGTCCGACGACCGTGCCCCCGACGATGAGATATGCGTCTTTCGTGTCAGCCATCAACGGTCTCCGATCCGGACGAAAAGAGTGAGAAAAGAACGGCCATGCGCACGGCGATGCCGTTCGTCACCTGTTGGGTGACGAGGTTCGTGATTCCACGGTCGCTCAGACGATCGAGATCGGTTGCGACTTCGATCCCATGGTTCATCGGTCCGGGATGCATGAGGACCGAACCCGGCTTCATCCGCGCGACGCGCGCATCGGTGAGTCCGAAGTGCGCCGAGTATTCCCCCGGCGAAGAGATGAACGCGCTGTCCATGCGCTCGCGCTGCATGCGCAGCAGGTAAAGAACGTCGACGGATTCGATGATCTCGTCGAGGCTGTTCGAGACCGCGACCGGCCACTCGTCCCCTTGTATCGCGCCGCAACGCAGTGCCGGAGGAAGCAAGGACGCCGGCGCAACGAACGTGACCGACGCTCCGAGCAGGTGCAGGGCGCGCATCGTGCTGCGCGCGACCCGACTGTGCCGGATGTCCCCGACGATCGCAACGCGCAGACCCCGAAGGTCGTTTCCGCGACCGAGCGATCGACTGAGCGTGAACGCGTCGAGCAGACCCTGCGTCGGGTGCTGGTGGGCACCGTCGCCGGCATTCACCACCCGCGCGTCGCACCAACGGGTGATCGCGACCGGCAGTCCGCCCGTCTTGTGGCGAACGACGAACACGTCGACCCCCATTGCTGCCAGCGTTTCGACCGTGTCGCGGAGACTCTCGCCCTTGTTGACGCTCGACGACGAGGCCGTGAACGTGAGCGTCTCGGCCGAGAGACGCTTCGCTGCCGTCTCGAACGAGAGTCGCGTTCGCGTGCTGTCCTCGAAGAAGAGGCTGCAGACGGTACGTGTCCGCAGGGCAGGAACTTTTGGTTGCGGCCTGTCGAGGATCTCGGCCATGTGGTCGGCGGTCGACAACAACGTTGCGATTCCTCCGGCATCGATGTCGTCGAGCGAAATGAGGTGCTTCACGGCCGGCCGTCCATCGAGACGAAGACACCCTCGGGAGACACCGTGACGTCGTCGGAGATGTGCGTCGGAATGTTCTTTCCGACGAAGTCGGGCCGAATCGGCAGTTCACGGTGTCCGCGGTCGACCAGCACGGCGAGGCGCACGGCTTTGGGACGCCCGTATTCGATGAGCGCATCGAGCGCAGCACGGACGGTACGGCCGGTGAAGAGAACGTCGTCGACCAGCACAACTTCGACACCATCGAGCGATCGCGGGACGATCGACGCGCTGGCGGGGATCGTGGGCCGGATTGCAAGATCGTCGCGGTACATGCTGACGTCGATTGCACCGCAGTCAACGAGTGCGGCGTTGTCGATCGCGCGAACCTCGTCGCGCAACGCATCGGCGATCCACACTCCACCACGCTGCAGCCCCATGAGCACGAAGGGTGCGCGACCGCCACCGTCGATGTTCTCGAGGATCTCGTGCGCGAGGCGACGAATCGCCCGCTTCAACTGATCGGCCGGGAGAATGCACGTCGTCTGCGCTGGCGCGCGACGGTTCTTGCCGGTGTTCTTCGAATCCATGTGACTCCGTTCGGGCCTCACGGGACCCGTTTGACGGTGGTTGTTGCGACCCGCAGGCTAGCAGTCAGCGCACGAGGGGAACCAGCGCGGCGAGGACCCCGTTCACGAACCGACCGGAATCCTCGGTGGAGTACCTCTTGGCCAGTTCGACGGCCTCGTTCAGGATGACCGCGGTGGGCGTTTCGGGCCGATCGGCCAACTCGTGCAGGGCGAGACGCAGAACCGCGCGGTCGATCATCGGCATTCGGTCGAGCCGCCAACCGCGGGCCTTCGACGAAATCAGCGAGTCGTAGCGGTCGCGGTTGGTCTCGACCCCCGTCGCCAGATCGACGGCAAGCTGTGGTGGCGCCACCAGTTCCGCAGCAACGACGTCACCCACGGGCAGACTGCGGCTCTCGGCTTCGTAAAGCAACACGAGCGCCCGCTCCCGTGCTTCGGAAGCCTCGATGGATGACATCTAGACGCGCGTGATGTAGTCGCCGGTGCGGGTGTCGACCTTGACCCTGTCGCCGATGTTGACGAACAGCGGGACCTGGATCACCTTGCCGGTCTGCAGGGTTGCCGGTTTGCGCGCACCCGAGACGCGGTCTCCCTGGATGCCCGGCTCGGTTTCGGTGATCTCGAGCTCGACGCTGGCCGGGATTTCGACCCCGACGATCTCGCCGTTGTAGATCGCCATGATGACCATCGCGGATTCGACGAGGTAGTCGGCGGTCTCGCCGAGCGATGTTGGCGCGACGATCATCTGGTCGTACGACTCGGTATCCATGAAGACGTAATCGTCGCCGTCGCGGTAGAGGTACTGCATGTCACGCTTGTCGAGAATT
>CAYFNP010000089.1:0-6415 GCA_964344425.1 uncultured Bifidobacterium sp.
ACGCCGTTGTTGATGATCGCCGCGTAACGCTGCGACCGTGCCCCGAGGCCGAAGCCCGAGCCATCGAGTTCAAGGCCCATCGCCTTGGTGAAGTTGCCCGATCCGTCGGCGAGCATCTGGATCCCCGACGCCCCTTGCGACTCTTTCCAGGCCTCCATCACCCACGGGTCGTTGACGCTGATGCACGCCACGGACTGCACGCCCTTCGCCTTCAATTCGTTGAAGCGCTGGACGAACCCGGGCAGGTGCACCTTCGAACAGCCGGGCGTGAACGCCCCGGGAACCGCGAAGAGCACGACCTTTCCCTTGCCGAGTGCCTCGACGGAACTGACGGGCTTGGGCATGCCGTCGTCGCCGAGGACGTGGATCTGGACGTCGGGAATCTTGCTTCCGGGTGAGAGTGCCATGGCGAAATGGTGGCACAATCTCGCAAAGGAGGCGATATGGAGCAATTGACGGGTGTCGATGCCAGCTTCCTCAACATGGAGACGAATTCCGTGTTCGGCCACGTTTCCTCGATGTACACCTTCGACGCGACGGGCGTCCCGGGTGGGGCCGGATTCGAGGCGGTGCGCGCCGCGATCCTCGAACGTCTCGACCAACTTCCCGTGTTCCGTCGGCGGCTCGTCAACGTTCCCCTCGGCCTCGACCTGCCGTACTGGATCGAAGATCCCGACTTCGACATCGACTTCCACCTTCGTCACCATGCGGTGCCCCCGCCGGGCACGCCCGAACAGGTCGGCGAAATCGTCAGCCGCATCATCTCCCGGCCACTCGACCGTTCACGTCCACTGTGGGAGTTCTACGTCATCGAAGGTCTCGACAACGGCACGCGCATCGCGCACCTCAACAAGATCCACCACTCGACGATCGACGGAAAGTCGGGCGCGACACTTCTCGAGAACCTGCTCAGCACCAACCGCGACGCGCGACCGGGTCGCACCGAAGCCGTGTGGCATCCCGACCCCGTTCCCACCGATCAGGAACTGTTGCGTCGCACCGCAATCGAATACGTACGTCGGCCCGAGAAGTTCATCCGCCTGACCGTGCACACATTGCGTCAGGTTGCAGCACAGACGCACATCGGCAGTGTGCAGACGCTTGCAGACCTGATCGCACAGCCGATGCCGGGTCCGGTCGGCACCGTCCTGCGCAAAAGACTGCGCCGTTCGCACGGCGAGGTTGTCGATCGTGCACCCGCGCTTCCTCCGACGTCCGCTCCGCGCACGCCATGGAACACCAATGTCACTCCACACCGTCGCTTCGCCTACACCACAGTCAACCTCGACGATGCAAAGACGATTCGTCGCGCGACGGGTTGCACCTTCAACGACGTCGTCATGGCACTGTGCGGCCTCACCCTTCGCAAGTACCTCATCGAAAAGAACTGTCTGCCGTCGGAACCGCTGATCGCGCTCGTACCCGTCAGCACACGAACCAACGACGAACGCGAAAAGTTCCAGAACCGCGTCACCGGTCTGCTCGCCGAATTGGGAACCGATGAAGACGACCCACTTGCGCTTCTCGGCCGCGTGCAGGTGTCGATGTCACGCGCAAAGACCAACCTGCAGGCAATTCCCGCCGCTGCGCTGCAGGACTACACGCAGTTCGCGCCGCCGCTCGTGGCCGCGCGGGCAATGCGCATGTACAGCCGACTTCGCATCGCCGACAGGCTGAACCCGCCGTTCAACCTCATCATCTCGAACGTCCCCGGCCCGTCGGTGCCGCTCTATTCGGCGGGCGCCGAGATGAAGCACTTCTTCCCCGTGTCCACCATCGCCGACGGCCAGGGCCTGAACATCACCGTGCAGAGCTACTGCGGCAACCTCGACTTCGGTTTCGTGTCGTGCCGCGAACTCATTCCCGACCTGTGGCACCTCGTCGAGCTGCTGCACGAATCGCTCGACGAATTGATGACCGCGGCGAAAGTGTCAGCCGGCCAGTAGGTCTTCCAACTCGACCAGCGCCTCGCGCGGGTTGCGCACGTGGATCGTCCGCAGTCCGACCGCGGTGGCGCCGGCCAGGTTTCCCGCAAAGTCGTCCAGGAACACCGCATCGCTCGGATTGTCGAGGCCGAGTTCGCGCAGCGTCAGGTGGAAGATCTCGGGCTCGGGCTTGCGCATGCCGACATGACTCGAGTCGATGTACGCGTCGAACAATCGCGGCGGTACGTCTTCTTCCAGCTTCGGCCGGAACTCACGGATGCTGTTCGACAACAGCGCCGTCTTGTACCCACGGCCCCGCAGTTCATCGATCTTCTCGAGGACGAAATGGTTCACCTCGTACATGCCGGGCGCGAGGATCTTTTCGACCTCGTCACCGCGGAACGTCATACCGGCTTCCGCGGCAATCGGCATGAGCAGATCCTGCAACACCTCCATGCCGATCTCTCCGCGCTCGAGACGATGCCACGGATGGTCACCGGACTCGAACTGCGGGCCCATCATCACGTGATGTACTTCGGCGGTCGTGCGACCAAGACCCTCGGCAATCATTCCGATTTGTCGCGTGATCGGCGTGATGATGACGCCACCGAAATCGAAGATGACCGCTGAAACGTTCGCCACGGCGCAACTCTACGAAATCGACCCGTGCTCAGCCCCGTCGGATGGCTTGTGCCAGCATCACTCCGGCAACGACCGCGCGTGCGGTCCAAGCAAACGTCCGCGGCCAGTTCGTGACGACAAGGCGACGTCCCGTCGATTCGCGCGGATCCTGCGCCATCTGTTCGTGCAACGGAACCGACAGGAACACCGTGCTCGCCAACGCAACGGCGAGCAACACCGCGCCCAGCCACGCCAGCCACACGTCGACTCCGTCGGGCCGTGACAAGAGAAGCACGAGCGTCGTCACACCCTCGGTCGCCATCGGGAGACCGACCACCCAGGCGGTGCGGCGCTGGTGCTCGACGGCAATCGCCGGCGCACGGTCGACCCCGATCGTTGCGAGCAACGGGTAATGCACCAACTGCACGAACCAGATGACACCGACCATCACGCACGATGCGGCGAAATTCAGCACCAACTGCAGCACGTTTCGACCCTAGGCGACCTCGCGCGCGTGTGGTTGACTGAGCCCATGAGCAACACCGAACCCCACGCTCACGAACACTCACTTGGTCAGGTACACGGCCCCGACGTCCAGGCCGAACTTGCCCCCCTGACGCGCGAACTGCGCGAACTCATCCCCGACGTCTACAAGGGTTTCGGCGGCCTCCACGCTGCCGCGTTCAAGGCGGGCGCGCTCGACCAGAAGACAAAGGAACTTGTTGCGCTCGCCATCGCGATCACCACCCACTGCGACGGGTGCATCGCGGCCCACGCCAAGGGAGCCGCGCGCACCGGCGCAACCGAAGCCGAGGTTGCCGAATTGATCGGTGTCACCATCTCGATGAACGGCGGTCCCGGCACCGTCTACGGCCCGCGCGCATTCGCCGCGTTCCGCGAATTCAAGAACTCCTGACGCGCGAGTGAAGGCTTGGTGAACGCACCGCAAAGGTTCGCTTCCTTCCCTTCACACGGCCAACGCGTGCGGTTACTTTCGCCTCATGTTCGGACGCAAGACGAAAAAGCCCCGCACGGTCGTCATTCACACCGCCGAATGCACGGCGATCCACGAGGCACTGCTGATGTCGCTGTACCTCGGATACGGCGCACCGTCCGCACCCCTCTTCATCCCGACGGGCAGCCTCATGTGTCGCTGTGACAATCCGACTGTGTCGAGCGCGGGCAACGAACCGGTCATCGAACGCGTCGCTACCGAAACACGAACGCTCGTCGACGCCTGATCTGTCAGACTCCTTCCGACGGGAGGAACATGAAGATCACACTGCTCGGCACCGGAAGTCCGTTGCCCGACCCGAACCGCGCCGGGCCGTCGACCCTCGTTTCGGTCGGCAACCACAACATCGTCGTCGACTGTGGCCGCGCCTGTGTGATGCGCCTCGTTGGCGCGGGTGTCATGCCCCCGTTCGTGAACCTGGTTCTTCTCACGCACCTGCACAGCGACCACATCTGCGACCTGAACGACCTCGTCACGACACGCTGGATCACCACACCATCCGCAATGGCGAGCCCGCTGACCGTCGTCGGACCGGTCGGAACACGCCGCGTCATCACGGGAATGCTCGAGATGCTCGCCCTCGACGAGCAGTACCGACTGGCCCACCACGAGGACCTGCGCACCGCGGGCGGAATGAAGATCGACGTCATCGAACTGAACGCCGGTGACTCGCATTCACACGGTGACGTTCGCATCGCCGCGTTTCGTACCGATCACCGACCCGTCGAACCAACCCTCGGCTACCGCGTCGAACACGACGGCAAGTCCGCGGTTCTGGCCGGCGACACCATTCCCTGCGACGAGCTGTACGCGGCGTGCAAGGACGCCGATGTGTACGTGCAGACCGTGTTGCGCGACGACCTCGTGCGCGGACTTGCCCAAATGCTTCCGGCAAATGCGGGGCGACTGACCGACATCCTCGACTACCACTCGACCGTCGAACAGGCCGGTGAAGTGGCGGCACGTGCCGGAGTGAAACACCTCGTGCTCACCCACTACGTACCCGCCATGCAACCCGGCACCGAGGACGAGTGGCGCGCAATCGCCGCGGCAAAGTTCTCGGGGCCCATCACGCTCGGCCCCGACCTCACCTCGGTCAGCGTCTAGTTCGTTCAGCCGGACCGTTGGGTCATCCACACGCCGGCAAGCGCCACCAGCAACCCAACCACGGCGAGTGCACCCAGACGTTCGCTGAACAGAATCGCACCTTCGATGGTGCTGAGTGCCGGCGTCAGGAAGAAAAGGCTGCTCACTTTCGCCGCGGCGTTCCGGGCGAGGAGAACCATCATCAACAGCACGGCCGAGATCGACAGGATCCCGACCGCCCACGCAAGAGACAGCGCATTGCGCAGGGTGTTGTGCATCTTCCAGTGTTCGTCGAAAATCGCGAGGGGCAACAGGGCGAGACCGCCCGCGACGTACTGAACGGCGGTTCCCCGCAGCAACGCCATGCCCTGCCCTCGCGCTCGCTGAACGACGGTTCCCACCGACATGCCCGCGACGGCCACGATCATCGCAACAACGGTGACCGTCGTGACGCTGGCCGACTTCACGCTGCTGCGCTCGATCAGTACGGCGATGACGCCGGCGAGACCGCACGCGATGCCGCACCACTGGATCACCCGCAGGCGTTCGCGGAGCACGAAGGTACCGACGACCGAGGTGACGACCGGGTGGGTTCCCGCGATGAGCGCGCTCACTCCCGATGGCAATCCGCGTGAAATGGCATAGAAGGTGCCACCCAAGTACGTCGCATGCATGAACACGCCGACGACCGCCGATGACGACACGTGTCGAGGCTCGAGTCGTGGCGCGCCCGTGAGGGCGGCGATCGCCCACAGCACCCCCGCGGCGACGAACATGCGCACTGCAAGAAAGGTGAACGGGCCCGCATCGCGAGTGCCGTAACGGGCGACGATGAATCCCGTACTCCACAGCGCGACGAACAGCCCCGGCGCGACTTTTTCGAGTCTCACCATCGTTACGAAACCACCCAAAAACGGGTAGAAATTTGGTCTATGTATCGGTGGCGCCGGGTCACTCGGGCGAGGTTAGGGCTCGTTGCCGCACTGGCAGCGTCAATCCTCGTCGCCCCCGCACCGACAACCCACGCCAGCGAGGCGGGACCCAGCGGTGTCAACGTCGGCTTCGACTTCTCGTGGGACCGCAACAACGCCCCCGGCGGTTACACCGCGTCGTTCCTCAACACCGACAGCGTCAGCCTGAACAACTGCGGCGGAACGAACTTCACGCACACCAGTACCGGCTGCAACTTCGTCTTCAGTTACAAGGTTGCCGGCATCACCCAACCGTCGGTCTCGCACTCCGCCAACTGGATCACGTGGACCAAGCCCACGACGTACACGTTGGGGTCACCCTCCACCACCGGTTGCAACTCGGGTGCGGCCACCACCACTGCCGGCGGAAAGGCGCCCGTCACGCTGTTCGACTGCTTCAACGTCCATTCGTTCGGTCAGGTCTTCTCGCCGACCACGACCGGACGACTTTCGTCGATGCGTTTCAGCATGACCTGTCTGGTGCCGTGGGGTGCCAACTCACTCAACCTCTACGCAGTGCTCTACAAGCTGACCGATGATGCCTCCGCTCTCTCAGGTTCGGGGCCGATCGCCGTTGCGAAGCTTGATCTGTCGACCTGCCCCAGTGTGTTGTCGTGGGACGGCAAGACTTTCAGCTCGAACGATTTCGGCTGGGTCGAGGCGCCCTTCAAGAGCGTCCGCGTCAACTCGAACACTTTCTACGGCGTCTACTTCGCCGGCAACGGTGTGCCCGGCACGCCACCGATCGGTGCCGAAGCAGCAATCGCAGGCGCCAAGACACCCGTGACGGTCGCACC
>CAYFNP010000090.1:0-6355 GCA_964344425.1 uncultured Bifidobacterium sp.
TCAACGCGCCGGACAACAGCCCGACCAGCGTGTCGCGACCCGAGCCGGTGAGGCCCGTCACTCCGACAACTTCGCCCGGGCGAACGGCGAACGACAAACCGTCGATACCCGGACCGACAAGGTGTTCAACGACGAGTCGTGGTGTCGCGGTCTGGTCGACCGTTCGGTGCGCAGATTCGGCCACGACCTTGCGACCAACGATCAACTCGATCAACGAGTCCATCGTCAACTCGCCGACTCGCTTGCAGCCGACCACCTGTCCGTCGCGGAGAACCGTGACGCGATCGGCGATCTCGAAGACCTCTTCCAAGTGGTGGGACACGAAGATGACGCTGATACCGCGTGACTTCAATCGCCGCACGGCATCGAAGAGACGATCGACGTCAGCGCCCGGGAGCGCGGCCGTCGGCTCGTCGAGAACCACGATTGACACACCCGACTCGACGTCCTGCAGCGCTCGCGCGATGGCGACCGCGGTGCGCTCGGCCGCGCCAAGCGTCGCGACCGGCGCGCGCACGTTGATGTCGAATCCGAGATCGAGAAGCAATTGCTTGGCGCGCTTGGTTTCCGAGCGCCACTTGATGCGTCGACCGAACGTGGTGTCGTACCCGAAACCGAGAGCCAGGTTCTCGACGGTGCTGACTGCCTCGACGAGACCAAGGTCTTGGTGAACGAACCGGATACCCGCAGCGTGCGCGGCAGCCGCATTGCCGATCTCGAAATCGACGCCGCGCATTGTGACGACGTAGTTCGGGTCGGGCTGATGGAAACCGGCGAGAATCTTGATGAGCGTCGACTTGCCCGAACCGTTCTGGCCGACGAGGGCGTGGACTTCGCCCTCTTCGATCTCCAACGCGGCATCGCGCAATGCCACCTGGCCGGGGAATGTCTTCGACAACGAATGAATGTGCAGAGTGGTTGCCATGCGCTTTTCGTGTCACCCCCTCAGTGACCGCGCGCCGACGGGCGCGAACGGAAACTCATCATATGGTCATCGAGGGGGACGTCCGTCACACGGACGAGACCAGTGGGACCGGCACCAGACGAACAAAAGCCTTGCATTCATTGGCTTTTGCAAGCATTTACGTTTTGTGCAACAGATGATGTATTTAAGCAAGTTCCCTTGTAACCAGCCAAAAGTCACCGTAGAGTCATTTCCGCTTTTGCCTTGGGAGGGGCCGAGCGTCGCTCCCTCGCAGAATCAACCACCCACCACCATCCACAAAGGGGATTACATGCGCAAGGGAACCCGTCGGGTTGCTGCCGCCGTGTTCGCTCTGGGTCTCATCGCTGCCGCCTGTGGCGACGATGATTCCTCGACGAGCGGCGACACCACCGCAGACACCACCGCCACCGCCGACACCACGGCGACGGCAGACACCACTGCAACCTCCGACACGACCGCAGCCGGTGGCGACGAAGTCGCCGCCGCCCAGGCCATCGTCGACGAGGTCCGCACCATTCCGGCCGATATTCCGGTCACCGTCGGTCTCACCGAGCCGGCACCCAAGAAGAAGATCGCTTGGATCGCCTGCGAACTTCCGAGCTGTGCAGAAGTCGGCGAGGACGCCCAGGCGTTCGCCGATGCACTCGGCTGGGATCTGAAGATCATCAACGGCAAGAGCTTCGAGCCCGCACCGTCGATCCAGCAGGCCATCGACTGGGGTGCTGACTACATCACCATCAGCGGTTCGCCGATTGCTCTCTACCAGGAGCAGTACGACGCAGCGTGCGCCAAGGGCATCAAGTTCGCGGTCGGCTACACCACCGAGCCGGTCAACGACTGCACCATCACCTCCATCGGTGACGCGTCGTCGGTTGCGGAAAACGCCGAGAGCATCGCTGCATGGATCACCGCCGACTCGCAGGCTGCGGCCAAGGTCGTCATGGTGAACATCCGTGACTTCCCGATCCTCACCGCCGAGGAAGACGCACTGAAGGCCGGTCTTGCGAAGTACTGCAAGGCCTGCACCTTCGAGGGTCTCCCCGTCACACTCGACGACCTGGGCGCCGGCAAGGTGCCGCAGCTCGTCGTTTCGTACCTGCAGGAGCACCCCGACACCAACTACATCCACTACGCGTTCGGCGGTCTGCCGACCGGCGTGACCGAGGCCATCAAGACCGCGGGCATCGAGGGTGTTAAGCAGGTTGGCGTCGACTTCTCGGCTCCGAACCTCCAGGAGATCATCGACGGAACCAACAGCGTCTGGACCGCGAACCCGAAGGCCATGGGCCTCGGTCTCATGTTCCACGCTGCGGTGCTCGATGCCGCCGGTGTCGCGTACACCGACGAGCGCGAGGGCGCCAAGCTCGGCCGTGACTTCCTGATCGATTCGCCCGAGGCGGCCAAGGCCATCCTCGACGGCGGCGGACTCCAGGTCTTCAAGGGACCGGAGAACTACCTCGAGCAGCTGAAGAAGCTCTGGGCGGTCGGCTGATCCAGCCAACCACCGAATCGATGAAGGGCGGGGCGCAAGCCCCGCCCTTTTTCGTTTTCGCGCACAAGCGCACCGCTTACGAGATCAAGCTGGCGAGCGCCCAGATCGCGGCGACCAAACCGACGACGGCCATCGTCAGGCTGCGAACGACGGGTGCCTTTTCCAAATCGCCTTCGGCCTTCGGCCGCGGTGGAGGCTTGATCACGGCGAGACCGTTGCCGACGAACAGCGCAGCGCCGAGTGCGAACACGAGCCACGCGAGCAGATCTTCGCCGAGGAACATGTCGTGACTATTGCGTCTTTGCGGTGAAGTTGTCGAATCGCGTGTAGTTGGCCGAGAAGACCAACCGAATGTCATCGAGTGCGCCGGCACGGTGCTTGGCGATCTGCAGGAACGCGTCGGCCTTGCGCTGCGGATCGTCTTCGTACACCGACGGACGGTAGAGGAACATGACGACGTCGGCGTCTTGTTCGAGTGCGCCGGATTCGCGCAGGTCGGAGAGCGTCGGCCGCTTGTCCTGTCGTTGTTCAATACCGCGGCTCAACTGGCTGAGCGCGATAACGGGGATCTTGAAGTCGCGGGCGAGGATCTTCAGGTTTCGGCTGATCTCGCTGACTTCGAGCTGGCGGTTCTCGGCGCTGGTGTTGCCGCCCATCAACTGCAGGTAGTCGATGACGATCATCGCGATGCCGCCCTCCTTGGCGGCGATACGGCGCGCCTTGGCGCGAATCTCCATCACGGTGACGGCGGAGTTGTCATCGATGTACAGCGGCACCGACAGTCGGCCGATCGCCTTGCCGATACGTCGCCAGTCCTCTTCGTTCAGTCGGCCGTTGCGCAGTTTCGCCGAGTCGACGCGCGCCTCGCCCGAGAGGATTCGTTGCGTCAGCTCGGCGCGACCCATTTCGAGCGAGAAGAACAGCACCGGTTTGTTCGTGATGGTGGCGACATTGACCGCCATGTTGATGGCGAGAGCGGACTTACCCATTGCGGGACGCGCACCGATGATGTTGAGCGTTCCGGGCTGAAGACCCGACAACAGTTCGTCGAGATCGACGAAACCTGTCGGTGTTCCCGTCACCGGGTTGCCACGTTCCATGATCTCCGCGAGGTGATCCATGGTCTCGGGCATCAGATCGTGCAGGCGAACCATCGTGTCGCTGACCTGGTTCTGTGCGACGTCGAAGATTCGTGACTCGGCTTGGTCGAGGGCCTGTTCGATGTTCTCGGGTTGGCCATACGCGATTTCGGCGATTTCCGATGCAGCGCCGATGAGCCCGCGCAGAAGCGCTGTTTCTCGCACGATGCGCGCATAGCGGTCGGCGCTCGACACCGCCGGCGTGCGGTTCTGCAGTTCGACGAGGTAGTCGATACCGCCGACGGTTTCGAGCAGGTTCGCGCGCTGCAACTTGTCGGACACCGTGACGACGTCGACGGGTTCACCCGCGACGTTCAGCGACTGGATCGCATCGTGGATGTGTTGGTGGCCCGGCTTGTAGAAGTCACCCGGCGTGACGGCGCGTTCGGCCGCGGCACCAATGGCATCTTTCGACAACAACATCGCGCCGAGCAGTGATGCCTCGGCGTCGAGGTTGTGCGGGGGTACGCGCGAGCCCGACCCGCGGGGGGACGCAGATGAAGAGCGCGTGTCGGACACGGCTGCCACCCTGCCCTAGCGGCCCTGTGGATCGCTAGGGGCGGTACGTGGGGACAAGGCTGTGGACGGGCTGTGGATGCCTGTGGACGGATCAGCCGGCCGCGACATCGATCGAGACGGTGCTCGTGACGTCGTGGTACAGGCTGACGACCACCGCATGACGGCCCACCGTGCGGATGGGGCTGTCGATGACGATGTCGCGCTTGTCGACTTCGATGCCGGTCTGGGCGGCGATGGCCTTGGCGATATCGGTCGTGGTGACCGAGCCGAACAGACGACCCTCGTTCCCTGCCTTGGCCGTGACCGAAACGGTGGCCGAACCGAGACGCGACGCGACCTCGTTGGCGGCCTCGCGGTTGGCGCGTTCCTTGTTGTCGCGGGCCTTGCGCATTGCCGCTGCCTGGGCGACGGCGCCTTCGGTGGCACCGATGGCGAGACCGCGCGGGAGGAGGAAGTTGCGGGCGTGGCCATCGGACACCGACACCACGTCGCCGCGCTTGCCGAGACCCTTCACGTCACTACGGAGAATCACGTTCATGATCAGGCCTCGACTTCCGTCTCGACAGCGTCGACAGCAGCGTCTTCCGACACCGCGCCGTCAGCGCCCTTGTCGTCGGCCACCTTGTCGGCGTACTTGTCGACGTAACGATCATCGTCTTCGCGGTCGGATCCCGGACGCGGCGCACGCGACGAGGCGACGCGCTTGGTGTACGGCAGCAACGCCATTTCGCGTGCGTTCTTCACCGCGTTGGCGATTTCGCGCTGCTGCTGCACCGACGTGCCGGCAATGCGCTGGCCGCGGATCTTGGAACGGTCGGACATGAAGCGCTGGAGAAGGTTGACGTCCTTGTAGTCGACGTACGAGATGCGCTCGGTGTCGAGGACGTTCGGCTTCTTCTTGCCGGGCTTCTTCAGGTCGGCCTTGGAAACGCGGGCCTTGTTCTTCTTGCTGGTCATGGTTCTCTCTCGATTCTTTTGATGTGTCGTCGTCTGGTCAGAAGGGCTCTTCGTCGCCCATGTACGGGTCGGGGGCGGCTCCGCCGCCTGCGTTGCCACCGCGGTTGCCACCGCCACCGCCCTGGCCGGACTGGCGCTCGACCTGGGCCGTTGCCCAGCGCAGGCTGGGTCCGAGTTCGTCGGCGACGACCTCGATTGCGGTGCGCTTGTCGCCGTCGCGGGTGGTGTACTCGCGCTGCTCGAGGCGCCCGGTGACGATGACGCGCGAACCCTTGGCGAGGGTGGCCGCTGCGTTCTCGCCGAGCTGGCCCCACGCGGTGATGTTGAAGTACGAGGTCTGCTCCTGCCACTCGCCGTTCACCTGGTAGCGGCGACCGACGGCAATGCCGAACGAGGCGACGCCGCGCCCACCGGTGGTGAAGCGCAGTTCGGGGTCGCGGGTGAGGTTTCCGACGAGGGTGATGGTGTTGTCTGCCATGTGATGCTCCGTTTCGTGAGGAGTGGGTCCGTCAGGCCTTGGCCAGCATTCCGCGACGCTGGGCTTCGTGGTCGGGCAAGCGGAGAAGCTTGTGGCGAACCACGTTGTCGGCGATGCGGAGCGTGCGCTCGACCTCATCGAGAGAACCCGCGGGTGCCTCGATGTTGTAGACGACGTAGTAGCCGTCTTCCTTCTTGTTGATGGGGTAAGCCAAGCGGCGACGGCCCCACCAATCGGGATTGCCGTGGACGGAACCTCCAACGGAGGTGATGGTCGACGTGATCGTCTTGACCTGCTGCTGTGCAGCGTTGTCGTCGATGCCACCGTCGATGATGACCATCAGTTCATAGGCACGGGTCATGTGCATGTTCTCCCTTCGGACACGGTGCGGACCGTGGCCCCTTGCGGAGCAGGGTGGATATGGAGAGACGAAGGGTATCGGCGGGCATTCCCATTGCCTCCCAGTGTGTGCCAAGCGTGTAGCACCATGACCGTGCCGGTTGCGAAACCCGTTATTTTCGGGTTCATGGCGTTCACTTGTCAGAGTTGCGGCGGCTCCGAGGACTCCCTCACCCCCGTCCGGCGGATGTACGTGACCCCCGAGACCTGGGAGTCCGAACACAAACAAGTGGTTCTGCCCGATGTCGAGCAGTGGTGCTTTGCGTGCATGACGCAGTACCCACACGAACGCCTCGACTAACCCCACGGATTCTCGGCGCGCCACCGTGCGCTTTTTGCTTTGATCTGCGCCGAGAAGCGTTTGTCTGATGATTTCGGCGCGGAGTTGCTCAGATACCGACCGGTACCGCGCCGAGAAGCCTTCG
>CAYFNP010000091.1:0-6288 GCA_964344425.1 uncultured Bifidobacterium sp.
TGCATCGCCGTGTTGGCGTTGCGGATGCGGGTGAGCATGTCGGCGATGGGATCGGTCATCATGTCGTTACCTCACCAACTCGCCTTCGTCACGCCCGGCACTTCGCCCTGGTGCACCAGCTCGCGCAGGCACAGACGGCAGAGGCCGAACTTCCGGAACACCGCACGCGCACGGCCGCAACGCTTGCAGCGGGTGTACGCGCGAACCTTGAACTTGGGCTTGGCGTTCGCCTTGTTGATCAACGATTTCTTTGCCATTTTTCCTGTGCCCTCTTACTTCTTGCCCTTGGCGCCGGGAGCTCCCGGTCCACGACGACGGACGACCTTCTTCGGCTTGGCACCTGCGTCCTTGCCGCGCTTGAACGGGAAACCAAACGCATCGAGAAGAGCCTTGCCCTCTTCGTCGGTGGTTGCGGTGGTGACGATCGTGATGTCCATGCCCTGTGGCGTGTCGACCTTGTCGTAATCGATCTCGGGGAACACGGTCTGGTCGGAGAGACCGAACGTGTAGTTGCCGCGGCCGTCCCACGACCATGCGTTGAGACCGCGGAAGTCGCGGATACGCGGGATCGCGATGGCGACCAGACGATCGAAGAACTCCCACATGCGGTCGCCACGAAGCGTGACCTTGCAGCCGATCGCCTGGTTTTCGCGGAGCTTGAACGAGGCGATCGAGGTCTTCGACTTCGTCACGATGGGCTTCTGGCCGGTGATGGCCGTGAGGTCGGCAACCGCGGCCTCGAGCAGCGACGGCTGCTGCGTGGCCTTGCCGACGCCCATGTTGACGACGATCTTGTCGAGACGCGGAATCTGCATCACGTTCTTCACGCCCAACTCGGCGCGCAGAGCGTCGCGGATCTCGGTCTGGTACTTGACCTTGAGGCGCGGTGAATCGGTGGCGGTGGTCATCAGATCTCCTCGCCCGTGGACTTTGCGACGCGCACCTTGGTGCCGTCGGCCTTGGTCTTGTAGCCGACGCGCGTGGGCTTGCCCTTGTGCACCAGCATCACGTTGGACGCATCGACGGGAACTTCCTTGTCGATGATTCCACCCTGCTGGTTTGCCTGGCGCGGCTTGGTGTGGCGCTTGGCGATGTTGAGACCGCCGATCAGCACCTTGTTTTCCTTGGGCAGCACGGCCTGGATTTCTCCCTGCTCGCCCTTGTTCTTGCCTGCGATCACCACGACGGTGTCGCCCTTCTTGAGTTTCATCTAGAGCACCTCCGGAGCAAGCGAGATGATGCGCATGAACTTCTTGTCACGAAGCTCGCGACCGACGGGCCCGAAGATACGGGTGCCGCGCGGCGTGAGGTCTTCCTTGATGAGCACGGCTGCGTTCTCGTCGAAGCGGATGTAGCTGCCGTCGGGACGACGCTTTTCCTTCTTCGTGCGCACGACGACGCAACGAACAACTTCGCCCTTCTTGACGCCGGCGCCCGGGATTGCATCCTTGACGGTGGCAATGAAGACGTCGCCGATCGAGGCGTAGCGGCGACGCGTGCCACCGAGCACCTTGATGACGAGGACTTCGCGCGCGCCGCTGTTGTCGGCCACGCGGAGACGGGATTCCTGCTGAATCATTTCGCACGCTCCACGACTTCGACCACGCGCCAGCGCTTGTTCTTCGACATCGGACGGGTTTCCATGACGCGCACGCGGTCGCCGATCTGGACATCGTTCGTCTCGTCGTGTGCGTAGAGCTTCTTCGTGCGCAGCACGAACTTGGCGTACTTGGGATGACGCACGCGCTCGACGACGGCGATGACGGCGGTCTTGTCCATCTTGTTGGACACGACCACGCCTTCGCGCACCTTGCGGGCGTTGCGCTCTTCGACGGTTGCTTCGGTCATTGTGATCCCTTACTTCCCTGCACCGGCAGCGGCGATCTCGCGCTGACGAATGAGCATGTTGAGACGGGCGATTTGACGACGGACCTTCTTCAATTCACTGGTCTTGTCGAGCTGGCCCGTTGCGTGACGGAAGCGCAGATTGAGCGCCTCTTGCTTCGAGGCGCGCAGCTCGGCGACGAGACCGGGAAGGTCGAGTTCGCGAAGTTCGCTGATGTTCCTTGCCATGACTAGATGGCCTCCTCGCGGGTGATGATGCGAGCCTTGATCGGCAGCTTCTGCACGGCGCGTGACAGCGCCTCGCGGGCGGTCTGCTCGCTCGGGTACGAAAGTTCGAAAAGGACGCGACCCGGCTTGACGACGGCAACCCAGAACTCGGGGTTGCCCTTGCCCGAACCCATGCGGGTTTCGGCGGGCTTCTTCGTGACCGGCTTGTCGGGGAACACGTTGATCCACACCTTG
Organism: uncultured Bifidobacterium sp.; assembly: GCA_964344425.1. Taxonomy (GTDB): domain Bacteria; phylum Actinomycetota; class Acidimicrobiia; order Acidimicrobiales; family Ilumatobacteraceae; genus F1-20-MAGs119. Next base: position 2,308 of record CAYFNP010000091.1, read on the forward strand.
CCGCCACGCTTGATGTGACGGGTCATGGCGATACGTGCAGCTTCGATCTGGCGGGCGGTGAGCCAACCCGGTTCGAGCGCCTGGATTCCGTACTCGCCGAAAGCGAGTTCGGTTGCACCCTTCGAGTAACCGCCGGTGCGGCCGCGCTGTTGTTTGCGGTGCTTGACCTTACGGGGCATCAACATTGCTGATCAGTCCTCCGACCCGCGGAAGTGCGGCGTCTCGTGGGCGTCGTGGATGCGACGCTCGATGTCTTCCTCTTCGGCCAACAGACGCTCGAACTCGGGGTCTGCTTCCTTGATGAGCGGGGCGACCTCGGGCTCGGCCTCGGCCGTGCGCGGACCGGCGCTGGAGACGACCTTGCGACCGACCTGCGACTGGCCCGACGTTTCGCCGACAGCCATGGCGGCTTCGCGCGAGATCTTGTCGTCGCTCTGCGACTTGTACGGAAGGATGTCGCCCTTGTACAGCCACACCTTGACGCCGATGCGTCCCGACGAAGTGCGTGCCTCGCGGAAGCCGTAGTCGATGTCGGCGCGCAGCGTGTGCAGCGGAACGCGACCCTCGCGGTACCACTCGGTGCGGCTCATTTCGGCGCCACCCAGACGACCCGAGCACTGAATACGGATGCCGAGGGCACCGTTCTTCTGTGCGTTCTGCACGGCGCGCTTCATTGCGCGACGGAACGCGATGCGGTTGACCAGCTGGTCGGCAACGCCCTGCGCAACGAGTGCCGCGTCAAGTTCGGCCGTCTTGATTTCGACGATGTTCAGCTGAACCTTCTGGTTGCCCGTGATGCGCGTGAGACCGGCGCGCAGTTCGTCGGCCTTGGCTCCCTTGCGTCCGATGACGATGCCGGGACGCGCGGTGTGCACGTCGATGCGCAACTTGTCACGAGTGCGCTCGACTTCGATGCGCGAAACCGCACCGTCGGAGAGCGCGCCCATCAGGTACTCGCGGATCTTCCAGTCCTCGGTGAGGTAGTCCTTGTACTCGCGGGTGCTGAACCAGCGGCTCTTCCAATCGGTTGTGACACCGAGACGGAAACCGTACGGATTGACTTTCTGACCCATCAGTTCTCCTCGCCGTTCGTATCGGCGGATTCGTTCGACTCTGCTTCGGTGGACTCGGTGGCCGGCGCGTCTTCCTTGGCGGCGGCTGCACGCTGGCGGCTGCGCTCGACGCGTGCGCGGCGTGCTGCGGTTGCCGGTGCGACACCGCGCGACGCCGACTTGGCCTGGAAAACGGCGAGACGCGTTTCGTCCATCGGCGCAACGACGACGGTGATGTGACAGGTGCGCTTGTTGATGCGGCCCGCACGCCCACGCGCCCGCGGCTTGAAGCGCTTGAGGGTCGGACCCTCGTCGGCGAAGCACGCCTTGACGTACAGCGTCTCGGGATCGCGTTCGTCGTTGTTCTGCGCGTTGGCGACGGCCGACGCGAGCAACTTGCGGATGACGTGGGCGGCCTCGCGGGTCGTGAACTTCAGGATGTCGTCGGCCGACTGGATGTCCTTGTCGCGGATGAGGTCGAGGATCGGACGGGCCTTCGATGCGGACATGCGCACCCAGCGCGCGACTGCCTTCGTGCCGGTCTTCTCGCCCGCGGCGAAAGAACGTTCGTTGAGCTTGGGACCGGTCATTACTTGCCCTTCACATTCTTTTCCTGGCCGGAGTGGAACTTGAAGGTGCGCGTCGGCGCGAACTCTCCGAGCTTGTGGCCCACCATCGATTCGGTGACGTAGACGGGAATGTGCTTGCGACCGTCGTGAACCGCGATCGTGTGGCCGACCATGTCGGGGATGACCGTGGAGCGACGCGACCAGGTCTTGATGACCTTGCGGTCGGTATCGGCGTTCGCGGCGTCGACCTTCTTCAACAGATGGTCGTCGACGAACGCGCCCTTCTTCAGGCTGCGTGACATGGTGGTTACCTCCGTCCCTTGCCGCTACGGCGGCGGCGAACGATCAATTGCTGTGATGCCTTGTTGGTGTTGCGCGTGCGCTTTTCGGGCTTGCCCCACGGCGACACCGCGGGACGACCGCCCGAGGTCTTGCCTTCGCCACCACCGAGCGGGTGGTCGACCGGGTTCATTGCGACACCGCGGCTCTGCGGACGCACGCCCTTCCAGCGGTTGCGTCCGGCCTTGCCGATCTTCACGAGTTCGTGCTCTGAGTTGCCGACTTCGCCGACGGTTGCACGGCAGTCGATGAGCACGCGACGCATTTCGGTCGACGGCATGCGCAGTGTGGCGAACTCGCCTTCCTTGGCGACCAGCTGAACGGCCATGCCGGCCGAACGACCGATCTTGCCGCCCTGGCCGGGACGCAGTTCGACGTTGTGCACCGTGGTACCGACGGGCATGTAGCGCAGCGGAAGCGCGTTACCCGGTTTGATGTCGGCACCCTGGCCGGACACCACGCGGTCACCGACCTCGAGACCCTTCGGAGCGAGGATGTACGACTTGTCACCGTCGACGTAGTGCAGCAACGCAATGCGGCAGGTGCGGTTCGGGTCGTACTCAATGGCGACGACTTTGGCCTCGACACCATCCTTGTTGCGCTTGAAATCGATGACGCGGTACTGGCGCTTGTGTCCACCACCGCGGTGACGGGCGGTCTTGCGTCCGTACGCGTTGCGTCCGCCGGTGCGCGGGCGCGGTGCGAGCAGGGTCTTCTCGGGCGACGACTTGGTCACCTCGGAGAAGTCGGACGACGTCTGGAAACGGCGACCGGCGCTTGTTGGCTTGCGTTTGCGAATGGCCATGGCTTGGTTCCTTGTTTTCCCTTACCGGTGTTCCCGTATCAGCTCTCGAACAACGGGATTTCGTTGCCGGCTGCGAGTGTGACGATGGCGCGCTTGGTGTCCTTGCGGGCACCGATGCGGTTCGAGCCGCGCGTGCGGCGGATCTTGCCCTTGCGGTTCAGCGTGTTGACGCGCGAAACCTTGACTCCCCAGATTGCCTCGATGGCGTCGTGGATCTCGGGCTTGCTTGCGCCGGGTGCGACCTCGAAGGTGTACACGCCCTGCTCGATCAGCGCGTACGACTTTTCCGAGACGATCGGCTTCAGGATGATGTCGCGGGGGTCCTTCATCACTCGGCATCCTTTTCTTGGGGAAGGGTGGCCTTGGTGAAGACGACCCATTCGTTGCACAGCACGTCGTAGGCGTTCAGTTCGCCCTGCGTGATGACCTGCGCATCGTGGAGATTGCGGAAGCTCTTCTCGACGTTTGCATCGTTCGGGCCGACGACGACGAGCACCGAACCGCTGACACCGAGGGCCTTCAGCGCCGCGGTTGCGGACTTCGTGCTGGGCTCGGAGAACGCCCACCCGTCGACGACAACCACGCGGTTCTCGTTGAAACGGTCGGACAAAGCGGACGCGAGCGCCAACTTGATCATTTTCTTCGGCGTGCGCTGGCCGTACTTGCGGGGCTTGGGCCCAAGCGCAACTGCGCCGCCGCTGTAGTGCGGTGCACGTGTCGAACCCTGACGCGCGCCACCCGTGCCCTTTTGCTTGAACGGCTTCTTGCCACCACCCGACACTTCGGAACGGGTCTTCGTGCTCTGCGTTCCTGCACGACGATGCGCGAGTTGCGCGGTGACGACCTGGTGCATGACCGGAACGTTCGGCTGAACGCCGAACACCGAATCGGTGAGATCGACGCTGCCGGAATCTTTGCCGGCCGGAGTCTTCACGGTTACTGACGGCATGACTTCACTTCGCCTTCACTGCGTTGCGGACGATGACGACGCCACCGTTCGGACCGGGAACCGAACCCTTGACGAGAAGCAGACCGCGCTCGAGGTCGGCTTGCACGACTTCGAGGTTCAACGTCGTGACCTGCTCGTGGCCCATGTGACCTGCCATGCGCAGACCCTTGAACACGCGACCCGGGAACGAACACGAACCGATGGAGCCCGGCGCACGGTGGTGCTTGTGGTTACCGTGGCTCGCGCCCTGACCACCGAAGTTGTGAC
>CAYFNP010000092.1:0-6268 GCA_964344425.1 uncultured Bifidobacterium sp.
GCTGAAACTACGCCCTCCACCGCCCGATGACAAGGGCTACGGTGACATTTGTGACCACTTTCTCCGGGCAGGGAATCGTGCCCCGGGAGGCGGGTTCGGCGTGCGCGGTGATGGCCCATCGCGGGGCCTCGCGGGCCGAAGTCGAAAACACAGTGGTGGCATTTCGCCGCGCCGCCGAGATGGGCGCCGACGGGGTCGAACTCGACGTGCGGCGCACCCGTGACGGCGCATTGGTCGTCCATCACGACCCGAAACTCGCCGACGGCCGCTCGATCGTCGAAACCGATGCAGGAGACCTGCCGCCGCACGTGCCGTCGCTTGCCGACGCGCTCGAGGCGTGCGCGCCCTTGTGGGTCAACGTCGAAATCAAGAACGACCCGGCGGAACCCGATTTCGACCCGCAGGACGACATCGCCGTTTCCGTGATCGACCACCTCGTTGCGCACCAGCCGTCCCGAAGAATTCTCATCTCTTCGTTTCGTCGCGAGACGATCGACCGCTGCCACGCCCTGGCCCCCGACATCGCGACGGCGTGGTTGACGCCGGGAATCGCCGACGACCGCATCGACGACGATCTCGACGACCTTGTTCGGTCGGGCCACGCCGCGGTTCATCCCTGGCACGGCCTCGTGACGCAACGACTCGTCAACGCGGCGCACGCACGGGGGTTACTCGTCAACGTGTGGACTTGCGACGAACCCGAACGGATGCTCGAGCTTGCCGCGTGGGGCGTCGACGGAATCTGTACGAACGTTCCCGACGTGGCGTTGACGACGCTTGGTCGTTGACCGTCGCAGGCGCGACGTCAGGCCGGCACGACCAACTTCACCGCGTTCGGCACGTGGGTGAATCGAAGCTCGGTGGTCTCGCCCAGGTAGTCGCCATCGAGTTGGTAGGGGAACGGGCGGTCGTTCTCGACGGTGAGCGCGGACACGTTCTCGTGCAGCGTGAGATGTTTGTTGGCGTGCACGCTTCCTCGGAAGAGCGCACGGCCGAGTGAACCGAGGACGTTGGTGGCCGACAACGACGTGAACGTGATCACCGAAAGGCCCGTGTCGAGGTTGGCCACGGGCGACAGGTTGAGCGGTCGCTTGCCGAGGAACGTGTACGGGTTCGTGTTCATGACGATGGAGAAGAATCCGGGTGTCGGTGCGGTCTCGCCGATGCGCACCGAGAAGTGGGGGTTCTTGCGGCCGTAACCGATTGCCCATGTCTGCAGGGCGGCGCCGACGAACATCGGGTGACCGAGGTAGCGCTTGAGTGCGGCGCGACGCTCGACCAGTCGCACGACGGCGGCGTCGTAGCCGACGCCGGTGTGGAAGCAGAAGTAGCGGCCGTTGCAATTGCCGAGGCCGATGGGCTTCACGTTCTCGTTGTCGAGCGCCGTGACCAGTTGTTTCACCGCCGCAGCCGGGTCGTTCGGCATGCCGAGCGTTCGGGCAAACACGTTGGTCGAGCCACCGGGCAACACCGCAAGGGCCGTTTCGCTTCCGGCGACACCGGTGGCCACTTCGTTCAGGGTGCCGTCACCACCGAACGCGACCACCGCGTCGAGACCGCGTCGCGCGGCGTCCTGGGCAAAGCGGGTGGCGTGACCGCGACGGTTGGTTTCGACGACCTGGACGTCGTGGTGGCGGGCCAATTGCTGGTGCACGACGACCGTGTTCCGTGCTGTGACGGATGACGCAAAGGAGTTGACGACCAGCAGCAGTCTCACGGCCGCCCCACGGTACCAGCGGGCCCTGCGGGGGAGGCGGCGTTTGCGCACGTCGGTTAGGTGTGGCGCTGACTCGGCGGTAACAATGGGAGCCTTATGAACGTCATTGTCTGTGTGAAACAGATTCCGGACCCCGCCACGCCCGGCGCGCTCGACGGCGCGACCAACACGTTGAAGCGTGACGGCAAGCTCATTCTCGATGATTCCGATGCCTATGGCGTCGAGATGGCACTCCAACTGGTGGCAGCCGCCGGTGGTGGTGAAGTGAACCTGGTGTCAATGGCGCCGAACGGTGAGACCGCAGGTATGCGTACCGCGCTCGCGATGGGTGCAGCAAAGGGCGTTCTCGTTTCCGACCCCGCACTGCAGGGCAGCGATGCGCTGACCACTGCAAAGGTTCTCGCAGCCGCGGTGAACAAGTTGGGCGGCGCCGATCTCATCATCGCCGCAACCGAATCGTCCGACGGCTACACGGGCACCGTGCCCGAGCAGATGGCCGAGGTTCTCGGTCTGCCGTCGGTGACGTTCGCAAAGAAGGTCGCCGTCGACGGTGGAACGTTGAAGGTCAACCGTCAGACCGAGTCCGGTTACGACGAAGTCGAGTGTCCGCTTCCCGCGCTGATCAGCGTCACCGCGGGCGTCGTCGAGCCGCGTTACCCGAGCTTCAAGGGCATCATGGCCGCGAAGAGCAAGCCGGTCGACACCGTCACCGCGGCCGACCTCGGCGTTTCTCCCGCGGGTTGGGCCGGAGCCGGCCAGAAGATTTCGAACGTCGCACAGGCCGAGGCACGCCAGGCCGGCGAGATCATCGAGGACGACGGCGAGTCGTTCGGCAAGATCGTTTCGTTCCTGGAAAACCTGAAAGTGATCTGAGGTAAACGTCATGACCGTCAACAACGTTTGGGTATTCGCACAGGTGGTCAACGGCGCTCCGACGTCGGGAACCCTCGAACTTCTCACCAAAGCGCGTTCGCTTTCGTCGAACGTGTCGGCATTCCTCGGCGGCGATGCATCGGCGGTTGCCGGCGCGCTCGGCGAGTACGGCGCGACCAAGGTCTACGCAACCGGCGACCTCGGGGGCAAGCTCCCCGGCGTCGCGGTCGCAGCGGCAATGAAGGCCATCATCGACGGCGGCGACAAGCCCGACCTTGTCCTCTTCCCGCAGAACTACGAAGGTCGCGACGTGATGTCGCGCCTGTCGGTGAAGTTGAACAAGACCGTTCTCACCAACAGCATCGACGTGTCGGCAGACGGCGGTTCGGTCAGTGCAACCACACCGATCTTCGGTGGCAACACGCTCGTCACCACCACCTTCACCGGTGAGGGCCCGTACCTTGTTGCGTTCCGCCCGAAGAGCTTCGCCCCGGAATCGGCCGGTGGCGGTGCCGCTCAGGTCGTCGCCGCATCCGTGCCCGATCTCGGTGCAACCGGTGCAGCCAAGGTGACCGCGGTCCACGTCGAAGAGACCACCGGTCCGAAGCTCGACGAGGCAGACATCGTCGTGTCGGGCGGTCGTGGTCTCGGTGAGTCCGACAAGTACGCCATGGTCGAAGAACTTGCCAAGTTGCTGAAGGGCGCACCCGGTGCGTCGCGCGCAATCGTCGACGCCGGTTGGGTTCCGTACTCGTACCAAGTCGGCCAGACCGGCAAGGTCGTCAAGCCCAGCGTCTACATCGCCGCTGGTATCTCGGGCGCCACGCAGCACATGGTGGGCATGAAGGGCTCGAAGAACATCATCGCGATCAACAAGGACAAAGAAGCCCCGATCTTCGGCATTGCAGACCTTGGCATCGTCGGCGACGTCCACAAGGTTCTGCCGAAGTTGATCGAAGCCCTCAAGGGCCGCTGAACGACAACTTCACTGGTCGCGGGCGGTAAACGCCCACGCTGTGTTCACTGGTCGCGGGCGGTAAACGCCCACGACATGTCATTGAACGGGTCCCAGATGGCGAGTTGAAGTTGCCAGCCGAGCGTTGGCTCGTCGGTTGACCACGAGAACCACTGCAGTTCCTCCATCTCCGCACGCATCGTGCCGGGTGGAAGCGGCCATTCGTCAAGAGCGTCGGCCATCGCAGTGGCGAACCACCACGCGCTGAATCTGCCCTGTGCGCAACCGCGACGGCGACCGTGCGCACCGCCCGACGCACCGGCCCACGCAACGAGTGACAACACCTGCGACGGCTCGAGGGGTGTTATGCGCGCCGACGACAGGCCGAGCGCACCAAGTGACGCCTCGACGCCTCCCGAGACCGCCGCGAAAGAAACACGACCATTCGACTGCGTCGTCCATGCCTCGAAGATCGACCGAACGGCGGCTTCGATGTCGGGGTCGTCGTCGGTCGGTGCGTCGACGCAGCGGACGATTGACGATGGCGCGAGGTTGAGCTGTGGCGTCGGGGCGGAGACACCGTTGTCGTCGTACACGGCAACCTCGTAGGCGGGCTCCCAGGCGGCAGGTTCGACCGGAATGTCGAGGATCGCCCGTAGCGCGATCGAGTCGCCGATCGTTTCGCCGCGCAGGGCGCGTTCGTAGGCGACGAAGCCGCGTAGCGGAGGTTCGTCGATGTGCGGGTCGAGTTCGCTCCACGTGTGGTTCTGGGCGATCACTTCGGTCAGTGGCCCGATGCTGAACGTGCTGGTCGGATGCTGCAGCGAAGCGGCCGCGACGTCGGCCGGCGCATGGAGGGCGAGTCGGTAGTTGGCGAGCGTCGCGCAGGGCCAGGTCTGACGTCCGGTCTTGACCGCCGCCGCGGCCTTGTCACGCAGCGCGGCGAGGACCTTCCACTCACGGTTGGCGCAGAGATTGTCGATCTCGCGGATGATCTCGTCGAGGTCGGCCCGGTCGACGAGCGCATCGAGATTTTGCGCCATGGGAACCGAGCCTAGGTTGCGTCAGACGAGTGGCCAGGGAACCCGACGACCCGATGGGTCGTACGGCAGGGTGCCCGCTTCGAGCAACCATGACGCGCGCTCGACGATCGCCTCGGCTTCGTCGTCGGACAAGAGGGCCGCGACGCGAAGCGGAACCTGGCTGATCACCGCTTCGAGCGCAGCGCGGTGTCGTTCGGTGAGGTTCTCGGTTGCGAAATCCCAGATGACGGTTCGCAGTTTGAAGTCGGCCGAGAAGCACACGCCGTGGTCGATGCCCCAGACGTGGTCGTTCGCATCGAGAAGCACGTGGCCGCCCTTGCGGTCGGTGTTGTTCGCGACGATGTCGAAGACGGCCATCGTCTTCAACTGTTCGTGCAGGTCGTCGCGTGACTCGAAAAGAGTGAAGTAGTGCAGGTTCGGGTCTGCCTCGACGAACCACTGCATCGAGCCTTCGCCCATCGGGCCGTCGCGCAACACCGTCGGAGGAACCAGGTCGAAGCCCATCGCCTCGGACAGCTCGTACGCCGCCGTCTCGCGTCGGTGCAGACCCGGTTCGAAATCCCACAGGGGTCGTTCGCCACGGAGTGGCTTGTAGATCGCTTGTGCCGCGCCATTGGCATCGGCGACCTTGACGAGGAACGTCGCGTTGCTGCTCCACGGCATCCGTCCGACAACCTCGATTTCGCCCGTGCTCAAGAGGGCTATCGGGTCGGCGTTGCCGATCAGTTCATTCGCGGACACGGGTGGCCGTCGGGGTTGATGGGAAAGCCGCACCACCGGCAGTTCGGTCTGCCCGCTGCGACCACGTCGTCGGCGTGGTCGCAGAACGCGAGAGCCTGCCCGCGGGTGATGAGTCCGCGCACGCGGCCCGCGACAATTTCGGGATCGGGCTCGCCGTTCTCGTCGAGGGGCACCATCTCGTCGAGTTGCACGACGATGCGGTCGAGTTCGCGGTCGTAGGCAACGCCGATCGGCCCGACGATGAAGTCGAATCGATCGTCGGAGTTTCCCGCGGGGGGCACCAGGTCGAGGGCATCGGGCAACGGAATCGAGTCGCCGGGCAAATCGGCCAACAGGTCGCGGATGAAGTGCGCGATTGCTGCAACCTGCTGTTTCTCGCACTTGAGCGTGATCACGTCGCCCTCGCCCCGCACCTGAATGAGAAAGACGCGCTGTCCCGGTTGGCCAAGCGCAGCCGTGGTGAACGCATCGGGCGAGTCGAAGTCGCGGTACGTCGTCACGACGGCCTCAGGTCGGCGAGTGAACCGCCCGTGGAGTTGACGGTGAGAACGATGGGTGAGCCGGCACCGTACGCGAGCGCGCTGACCGAACACGTGCTGACGACGATGCGCTGGAACAAGTCGAGATGCGTACCCATTGCGTGTGCCAGAGCGGCCTTGATCGGGTCGGCGTGCGAGAAACACACGACAATTCCGCCGGGGTGGCGTGCACGAATCGCGTCGAGTGCCGAAGTGATGCGCACCTGCATCTCGGTGAAGGATTCACCATTGGGGAACCGGAACGTGCTCGGGGCGCGCTGAACCGTGGCCCATTCGGGCTTTTTCATCAGGTCGCTCAACTTCGCACCGGTCCAGTCGCCGAAATCGCACTCGATGAGCCCCTTTTCGATGACGACGCGTTGCTTCAGTTTGCGCGCGAGCGGAGCCGCAGTTTCGCGGG
>CAYFNP010000093.1:0-6248 GCA_964344425.1 uncultured Bifidobacterium sp.
GGGGCGGTGTCGGTACGGGTGCAATGGTCGAGATTCCCGCCGGACTGTCCGGCGTCACGGTGAAGCCCGTCGTCGGTGAGATTCTCGATGACAACGCGACGACGGTGAACCTTGTCGTCGCGGTCGATGCGCCGGGTCCCGGCTCGCAGATCGTGCAAGACGAACTGTCGGGCGACGATCTTGAGGACGGCGCGTACGACGATTTCACGCTGTCGGTGTCGACCGACGGCGACTACGAATCCGAATTCGACGTCGCGGATGACGGTGAGATCGATCTCGGCGTCGCCTACGAAGAAGAGTCGCTCGGCGTCACGCTGGAGGACGGCCAGGATCTCGAACTGACTGACCCTGACGGCGAAGGCGACTTCGCGGTCAACCTCACGAGCGCAGAGGGTGAGTCGCTGTACGAGGCGGCGTTCGACGGCACCGCCGATGACGGCGAGCTGTCGACCACCAGCATCGACATCGACGAAGAAACCGGTAAGGCGATCGTCGAGGAGCAGCCAATCGAGCCCGAGTCGGTCGACACCGAACTGTTGGCCGTCGTCGACGACGGCAGCCCCACCGACCCCGACACAGCCGCGACGCCCGCCGGGGAAGTCGACCCGACGGAAACGACGGCAGTGTCGAACGCGGATGACGAATCCGAGCAGACGGCCACCACATTGACGACAACCGATGACGGCAACACCGGCGATTCAGGTAAGACACCCGACACCGAAGCTCCGGCCAATTCCGCCGACACAACGGACGACACCGAGGCACCGCAAACGACGAAGGCGACGAAGGCACCACCGGTGACCGACGCGCCGAGCGACACAGCCGCCGATGGGGGCGGGGATTCGGGATCGGGCGACGACTGAGGTTCAGCCGCGGCCGAGTTCGCGGCGGATGCCGCGCACCGAACGGCCCGATGTGCCGAACGACGAACCCGCTTCTCGACCGGCACCGAAAGCGTCGCGGTCGGTGACGTAACCGCCGCTGCTGGTGCGCAGGTGCGGAGTCGATTCACGCATCACACGTTGTGAACGCTCGGCGCGTTCCACCAACACCAAGCCGGCGCCGGGCGACTCGCGCACGATCGTGCGGTGTTCGGTGTGCAGCTTCTTGTCGATGCCGGCGCAAAAGCCGTGCCACCACGAAGTGCGCCAGCGGCGGTCGCCCGCCGGCATCGTGCGCAACGCCAGCATCTCGGCAGCGGTGAACAGGGTTTCCAGCGCGAACAGATCGTCGCGCGTTCCAAAGGCGACCATCACGACTTCGTCGCGGCCGACACCTTCCATGTCGCGGTAGTCGGCGCACGACAGGTGCGTTGCCATGATGTGGAACAACGTTCCGCGCCGCACGCGGTACGGGCCCGTGATGCGGAATGTTTTGGTCGAGATTGCAGCCGGATCGCCCCGACCCAGGTCGGATTCGCTGATTCCGTGCTTGTGCATCAACCGATAGGCGAGTGCAAGTGCCGTTTCGGCCTCGGCCTGCGGGGTATTCGGGTGGTTCGCCCGTTCGAGGATCGCTCGCACCTTGGCGGTAACGGCGTCGTCGATCACGTCGCGAAACTATCGTGAGACGCGATGAAGTTCGCATTCGCAACCGCTCCGCAAGTCTGCACGTGGCAAGAGGTACTCGACGTCTGGTTGGCAGCCGACGAAGTTCCGTTCTGGGAAAGCGGTTGGACGTTCGACCACTTCGAACCGATCTTCACCGGCGACCGGTCGGGCCCGTGCATGGAAGGGTGGATCACACTCACCGCGTTGTTGCAGGCGACGAAACGTCTGCGCGGCGGCGTGATGGTGACCGGCATGGTGTACCGGCACCCCGCGGTGCTTGCGAACATGGCGGCAACGCTCGACCACACCAGCGGTGGTCGGTTGGAACTCGGCGTTGGCGCAGCGTGGAACGAGGACGAGTGCAACGCATACGGCATCGAACTGGGTTCGTTGACCGAACGCTTCGACCGATTCGCCGAGGGATTGGAAGTCATCAAACTTCTCCTCACGCAGAAGCAGAGTTCATTCAAGGGCCGCTTCTACGACCTCACCGATGCGTACTGCGAACCAAAGCCCGTGCAATCGCCGATGCCGCCGGTGCTGATCGGCGGTGGCGGCTTCAAACGGACGCTGCCCCTCGTTGCGCGTTATGCCGACCACTGGAACTTCCCCGGCAACAGCGAGGACCCGTTGGGTGACCTGCGCAAGTCGCTCGCGCGCCTGAGCGAGTGCTGCGACGAGGTCGGCCGTGACATGTCGCAGATCCGCATCAGCACGCAACTGTGGGTCGCCCAAATGAGCGACGCCCAGGCCGTGGAAACGGCCCTCGCCTACGCCGATGCGGGGGTTGGTCTGGGCTTGGTCAGCCTGCCCCGGCCCCTTTCCCCGCGCGACATTCACCGCTACGCCGAGCTTTTCGGGCCGGTGTTCGGCGGCGGAAAGTGAGCGTCCTTTTCGTCGGCCTGGGCGCCGGATTTCTGTCGGGAATATTCGGGGTCGGCGGCGGAATCCTCATCGTTCCCGGTCTGATCTTCTTCGCAAAGATGGATCAGCGCAGGGCCCACGGCACCTCGCTTGCCGCGGTGCTGCCGATCTCGTTGTCGAGCCTGATCACGTACTGGACCCATGATCACGTCGACTGGCACGTTGCATTCTGGTTGGCGATCGGCGCGGTTGCCGGTGCCGTTCTCGGCACGAAGTTGCTGAAGACGGTTCGCCACGATGTGCTGAGTTACGGATTCGCAACCATCCTCATCGCGTCGGCGGTCCGGCTCTACTGGACGACGAGCGCCGACGGTCGCACCGGACTGTCGGTCGCAGCTGCGGTCGCCTTGGTTGCGATCGGCCTCGCGACGGGAACGCTCGCGGGCTTGTTGGGTGTCGGTGGCGGTGTCGTGATGATCCCCGCGATGGTGTTGTTGCTCGGCGAGATCAACGTCATCGCGAAGGGCACCTCACTCGCCGTCATCATCCCCACATCGTTGATGGGCACGTGGCGCAACAGGAAGTCGGCGAACGTCGACGTGCGGGCAGCGACGATCGTCGGACTGTCGGGAATCGCCTCGGCCGTGGCCGGTGGCTCGATTGCCGCGAAGATGTCCGAGTCGCTGTCGAACGGACTGTTCGCGACACTGCTTGTCGTGGTCGCTGTTCAGATGATCTATCGCGAAGTGCGACGACGACTCAACAACGCACCGACCCAGTAGCCGAGTCCGGTACTCAGTGTGCCGCCCATCGCGATGCTGAGTGCGGCGGGGTCACCGCCCGACACGATTGCGACAAGCGCACCGAAGACTCCGAACGCAATTGCGAGGAAGTGTCTCCAGCGATCCACGATTCGACCGTACCGTCGTCGCGCGACGAAATCGTGTCGGCAATGCGAAACAAAAACTTCTGTCGGATATTCGGAGAAAAGTTCCGTTATTTCGCGCGTCGCGGGCCGCGAACGAGAGCGCCGGGTAGCGCGCCCGTGAACTCGTCGTGGTCGACGGTCTGAACACCGTTGACGAACGTCGCGTTGTATCCGGTCGCGCGTTGCACGAGTCGCCGACCGTTGGCCGGCAGGTCGTAGGCCATGTGGGGCATCGTGAAGCCGAGTGTCTCGAAGTCGATGATGTTCACATCGGCACGCTTGCCCGGTGTGATGACGCCGCGGTCGCCGAGTCCGAACAACATCGCGGTCTGTTGCGTCTGGCGGTGGACGATCCACTCGAGCGGCAAGCGAGGTCCGCGCGTGCGATCGCGCACCCAGTGCGTCAACATGAACGTGGGCATTCCTCCGTCGCAGATGGCGCCGCAGTGCGCGCCGGCATCGCCGAGTCCCATTCGCGTTCCGGGGTGCGAGTGTGCCTCGTACAGGAACGACAGGTCGCCGTACGCGTAGTTGAAGAACGGCATGTAGATGAGACCGCGACCATCGTCGCGAAGCAATTGCTCGACGATGATCGTCATCTCGCTGACACCACGACGCCGTGCAATCTCGCGCACCGAATCTTCGAGCGGCGGTTCGTAATCGATGTTCGCCTGCGTGACGGGGAACATCTTCCACGTGTTGCTCAGAATCACTTTTTCGAACAGGCCACCGTCGTCGGGAAGCTCCTGCGTCACCGTACGGAAGAATTCGGGATCGCGAAGCGCGGCGACTTGTTCCGCGTGTGACGAGAAGCGAACCGCGTTGAACGCGGGATGGAACAACAACGGGTGCGCACTGCCCTCGAGACACATCAACACGCCGATGCTGCGGCCGGCGACCTGGCCGACGATCGGAAGTCCGTCGCGGCCGGCCTCGTCGAGCAGCGAAATCACGTCGCGCCACAGGTCGGGGGCGTCGTCGGGCTGGCTGAAATTCACGCTGACCGTGGCCCCCGTTTCCCTTGCCAGACGGCGCATCCAGGCCCATTCGTTGATGGGGACCTTGATGTGTTCCGGGGCGAACTGGAACACCCCGTGGCCCACGCGGCGGAAGGCGTCGGCAATTCCCATCAGCTCGTCCTCGTGTGCCGTGGTGCCCGGCACCAGTTCGCCGTCGCGGCTGCGGTGCAGGGGAGTGCGGCTGGTGCTGAAGCCGAGCGCGCCGGCGCGCAGCGCCGACTCGACCATGCGGCTCATTGCGGTGATGTCGTCGGCGGTCGCGGGTTCGTTCGCCGCACCGCGTTCGCCCATCACGTACGCGCGCAGCGCGCCGTGGGGGATCTGCGTTCCGAAGTCGAGAACGTGCGGCGTCGACTCGAGCACGTCGAGGTACTCCTCGAACGATTCCCAACCCCATGTGATGCCCTCGGTGAGCGCCGAACCCGGAATGTCCTCGACGCCTTCCATCAGTGCGATCAACCAGTCGTGACGGTCGGACTCGGCGGGTGCAAAACCGACACCGCAGTTACCCATGACGACAGTCGTGACGCCGTGCCAACTGCTGGGGGTCAACCACGGGTCCCATGTCGCCTGTGCGTCGTAGTGCGTGTGGACGTCGACCCAACCGGGCGTGACCAGACGACCTTCGGCATCGATGACGCGTGCACCCGCACTCGACACCGAACCCGGCGCACCGACCTCGGTGATCACGCCGTCGACGAACGCAACGTCCGCATGTCGTGCAGGCGCACCGGTTCCGTCGACGAGGTTCGCGTTGCGGATGACCGTGGGTTCGTGCTGCGCCATGCGTCCACACTAGGTGGAGACGGCGGTGTGCCGCTTCAGGCTGTGTAGCCGAGTACCGCGGCGTGCAAAAGGCCGTTGGATGACACCGCCGAGCCGTTTCGGAACGATGACGAGCCCGTGCGGTCGGTGATGGTGCCGCCCGCCTCGCGCACGATCGGCCACAGGGCGGCCGTGTCGTAGGGCTCGAGGCCGATTGCGTCGACGGCTGCGTCGATTGCGCCTTCGGCGACGAGCATGTGTTGCCAGAAGTCGCCGAAGCCACGCGCGCGGTACGCGGCACGCTGCAGTTCGATCAACCTGTCGTAGCCACCAATCGCATCCCACCCCGCGTTCGGCGTCAGGCTGACCTGCGCCTCGTCGATGCGTGCGATGGTGCTGACGTGAATGCGACCGCGTTTGTTGGCCGCGCCGTTTCCGACCGCGGCGTGCCAACGCGCACCGAGGGCAGGCGCACTGACGACTCCGAGCACGGGTTCGTCATTCGGGTCGAGCAATGCGATGAGCGTGGCCCACACGGGGACTCCTCGCGTGTAGTTGCTGGTGCCGTCGATCGGGTCGAGCACCCACGTCCACTTCGAACCACCTTCGCGAAGGCCGAACTCCTCGCCGTACACGGTGTCCTCGGGTCGGTACCGCGCAATCGTGCTGGCGAGTACTTCCTCGGTACGCCGATCGAGTTCCGTCACCTCGGTGCGGTTCGCCTTCCAGTCGACGTTGAAATCGCGGTCGTGGAACGGCTGCAGTGTCGTCGCATCGGCAAGATCGGCAAGGCTGATCGCGAACTCGAGCTCACCCGCCGGGTCGCGGCTCACCGTTCGTCCTTCAGGAAGTCGGCGGGGCGCTTGTCGACGAGGGCGGACAGTCCCTCGGCAGCGTCGGGCCCGAGGAAGTTGAGCATTTCGTAGGCAAGGCTGGCCTCGAAGTTCGGCAGCGCTTGGCGCAACCAGTGGTTCAGCGAACGCTTGGTGAAGCGCACCGCATCGCGCGGTCCTGCCGCGACCTTTTGCGCGGCGGCGAGTGCGGTCGGAACGACGTCGCCAGCGGGCACCGCGCGCGTGACGAGGCCGATGCGCGCGGCCTCGCGACCGTCGATGAAGTCGG
>CAYFNP010000094.1:0-4094 GCA_964344425.1 uncultured Bifidobacterium sp.
GCGTCGCCCAACGCCCCCGCGAGAACATCTTCGACGTTGGCACGCGGACCTTCGCCCACCTGGAACGTGATCGCTCCTTCGACCGGATGACCGTCGACCGACACGACGCGGTACGAGGCAACGTACGTCCCGTCGTCGAGCGATGGTGCGTCGACACGCACGATCGATGCATCTGCCGCGTCGCGGAACGGGTCGGGCAACATCACGCGCGAGCCGTCACTTGCGAACAGCCGCACGAAGCCGAGTGACACCTCGACCGTTTCGTCGAAGTCGAACACGATCTGCGGAGGGGACTGCGCGACCGTTGCGCCGGACGCCGGCACGGAGTTGTCGAGAATTGCGTGGGCCGATGCAACCGCCGCCGGCAGTGCGACCACGGCGAGACCGAGTGAGACGGCAATCAACGCGAAGAGGCGTTTCATCGGTTCACAACTTCTGGGGGTCGAGCCCGTTCGGCGTGATGCGACCGAACAGCCATGCCAGTCGATCGTTGTCCGACAGGCGCAGTGCGGCCTCGGGAAGCGCGGTCATTCCCATCGGACTACGACTCGTCTGCAGCATCGTCATGCGCGGGAGGTCGTATCGCACGTACAGCGGGTTCCAGTCCGCGTGCGTGATACCGGCGTTCAGGTCGACGGTGTGCACCTCGACCTCTCGCCAGCGCAACAACGGCAGGTCGACCATCTTCATGCGGGCACCGACCGTGTTGCGTCCGCTTCCCTGCCACGCGGCCGCCGACGTGTGGGCCCACGCCGCCTCGAGCGCGTAGACAGCCGCCCTGTGTGCGGCAACGAGTTCTCGCGGCGCGAGTGTCGCATACGTGGCGATGCCCGATTCCCGTGCATCTGCGCCACCCGGGTACTGCTGGCCCTCGACACCGCGCTCGGCCTCGGCGAACAGATGCACGTGACTCTCGGCGTTGCGAGCAAGGTGGGCCACGACGTGGCCGCGCGACCAGCCGGGTAATGCCGACGGCACGGCGAACCAGTCGTCGCCTGCCGACTCCAGTGCCGCGTCGAGGATGCCGAGCAGACGTTGGTGACCGTGCGCGCAACCCTCGACGCAATTGTCGAGGAACAACGGATCATCCGGCCGTGTCATGTCCCGATCAACCTAACCGCGCAAGAGCGTCGAACAGTCGGTCGGAGCTCGCTGGTTTGGCACCCTCCGACAACACCACGTAGACCGTGCCGCTGCGCCCGACGACGGCCGCGGACCGCACACGTGCGAGCGATCCGGTGTGTCCCCACGCGTCGTTGCGATAACGCAATCCGTTTCGATACTCCGCCGCATAAGTCACCGTGTGCATGCGCTCGAGCCATTGCCTCGACAGCAATTTCCTTCCCGGCGTGTCGGGGTTCAACGCATCGAACAGCAATGCCACGGCATAGGGGCTCGCCACCCACGCGCCCGCACCGCCAAGCACCTGCGTCCCACGGGTCGTCACGTCGAGATAACCACCGGGCACCCCGAGGCGGTCCCACACCAACTGCTGCACCGCAACGTTGAACGGCCGCTTCGCAACGGTTTCGACCAGCATGGTGAGCAACACGTAGTTGTCGTTGGAGTAGAGATAACGCCCGACAGCGGAATCGGGCGACGACGCAGCGGCCTGGCGGGCGTACGCGGCGTACGAGGTAAGGCCCGAGCCAACCGCACGAAGGTTCTGCGAACGCAGTCCGGTCGCATGGTTCAGGAACGCAGAGACGGGCTGTGTTCCGACACGCGAGTCGGATTCGAAGAGCCCGGGCAGGTAGGTGTCGATCGACCGGTCGAGGTCGATGTCGCCACGTTCGGCCAGCCGCATGACGGCCGTCGCTGTGAGCGTCTTCGAGATCGATGCAAGGTGCAACGGCGAGTAGATGTCGGCATCGCGCACAGCTGATGCCACGACCCGTCCTCGGTACACGGCGACAATTGCGGCGCGTCCGTTCGTTTTGGCCAGCACCGATTCGAGGCGACCTGTGGCATCGGACCGCGCCGCAACGGCGGGGCCCGCACACACGATCGACGAGATTGCGATCATCATGGCAACGACGAATCCGAACAGCCGTCGCATGTGATTCACGCTAGTGGGTGTCGTTCGACTCCGACGTCCGATACGGAATGACGACCACGGTGCCGTCGGGTTCGTGGTGCACCCGCACCGATACTCCGTAGAACTCGGCGAGCGTTTCGGGACGAAGCACCTCGGCTGCCGTTCCCGTAGCGACACGGAAGCCCTGATGGAGCAGGCACAGTCGGTCCGAATACAGCCCGGCGAGTGTGAGGTCGTGCATCGCCGACACGACCGTGAGGCCGTGCTCGCGACGCAGTCTGTCGACCAGTTCGAGCGCCTGCTGTTGGTGGCCGATGTCGAGTGCGCTCGTGGGTTCGTCCAACAACAGGATCGGCGCCTCCTGCGCGATCGCACGCGCAATCACCACACGCTGGCGCTCGCCGCCCGACAACGTGGCAAGCGGTCGGTCGGCGAACTCGGCGAGGTCGAGACGCACCAAGACGCCGTCGACGATGTCCCAGTCGTGGCGGGTCTCCTGGCCGAAGTGACCGATGAAGGGGTTGCGCCCGAGCACCACGTATTCGCGCACGGTCATGTCGTCGGGCAACACGGGCGATTGCGGCACGTACGCAACGAGTTGGGCACGGCGCTTGGCCGAACGAAATGCGAGCGACGTGCCGTCGACGCGAATCTCGCCACGATGGCGCACCACGCCGGCAACCGCGCGCAGAAGCGAGCTCTTCCCTGCGCCGTTCGGACCGATCAGACACAGCCACTCGCCCGGCCGCACCGTGTCGGTGAAACCGGACAGGGCGTCGTGCTGGCCGTAGCGCACGGCGACGTCGGTGAAAGCAAGCGACGTCACCGGTTCGCCTGCCTCGTGCGCAGCAATAGCAAGAAGAACGGCGCACCGAAGAACGCCGTCACGACACCGATCGGCGTTTCGGACGGGTTCTGCAGGATGCGACCGGGAATGTCGGCGAGCACGAGAAACGACGCGCCGGCGAAAACGCTGATCGGAACGATCGTGCGGTAGCTCGCGCCGGCGAGCAGCCGTACCGCGTGGGGCACGATGATGCCGACGAACCCGATCAGACCACTGACCGCGACGACGGCCGACGTTCCGAGTGTCGCTGCAACGACGACGATGATGCGCACGCGGTTCACGGACGTTCCGAGGGCGGTCGCCTCGTCCTCACCGACCCGCATGACGTCGAGCAGACGCCTGTGCAACAACAAAGTCACCGTGCTGAGCGCGACGTAGGGAATCACCAGGCGCACGTCGCCCCACGTCGCGGTGTTCAGCCGCCCGAGGATCCACGAGTACACCTGGCGGATCACGTCGGTGTTGCGCTGCAGCACGAACGTCTGCACGGCCGTGGCGAGAGCGGTCACCGCGACACCGGCCAACACGAGGGTTGCGGCGCTGCGCGTGCCACCAAAGGCCGTTCCGACGACGTAGGTGACGACAACTGCCACCAATCCACCCACGAACGCACTGAGCGGCAGTGGGTCGATGACCCAAGAACTGGTTCCCGCCCGGTTCAGCGTGAACACCACCGTCGCGCCGAGGCCCGCACCGGCGGCGACACCGAGCAGGTACGGGTCGACCAGCGGATTGCGGAACACGCCCTGGTAACTGGCGCCGCTGAGAGCAAGTGTCGAACCGACGAGGGCCGCAAGCACCACGCGCGGCGCACGAATCTGCCAGATGATCGTCCATTCACGGCTGGTCACTCCGCTGTGCAGGTCGATCAACGGCAGATGATCGAGCAGCGCGAGCGGCACCCGCCACCACGTCGGGCCGGCCGGCCCCACCATGACTCCGATCAGCATCGCAACGAACGCAAGCACCGCCGCGAGGGGCAGCCACCACGAACGTGGCAGCACTCCCCTCGTCGGCGCGGGTGCCTGCTCGGTGAACATCGTGGTTCTCGTTCCTACTTCGCGGATTCGAGGTAGTTCGTGACGGCCGCGGCGACGACCTTGACCAGATCGACGACGCGTGGTCCCCAACGCGACGCGATGTCGTCGTCGAGTTCCACCACGTTTCCGTTCTTCACGGCATCGATGACGTCCCAACCAGCGCGATCGG
>CAYFNP010000094.1:4194-6222 GCA_964344425.1 uncultured Bifidobacterium sp.
AGTTCCATCCCGGTGATCACCGACTCGATGTCGTTCTTCATCGAATCGACCAGCGCGGTGGCCGCATCGGCGCGACCCGTCAGATCGCCCAGTTCGGTGATCTGCTGATAGGAGTCGTCGAGCGTCGCGGCAGCGGCGCCGAACCACACGTCGATGCCGAGCTTTTCGAGTTGCGCTTGCAGGTCACCCGGGTCGTAGGTCAGCAGAACGACGGTCGGGTCGAGTTCCGAGATCGCCTCGACGCTGGGTTCGAACGCATCGATCTTCGTCGGGAAATCGGCCGCGGCCTGCGGGTAGTTGCTCTGGTTGTCGACGGCGACCAACTGGTCCTCGGCGCCGAGTGCGTAAACCATCTCGGTTGCCGTTGCCGACAGCGACACGATGCGCTCGGCTTCTCCGGCCGCATCGGGCACCGTGGTGGCATCGGCCATCGCCGTGTCCGACTCGACGGTCGTATTTACCGCGTCGGTCGACGGGGCCTGGGTGTTGTCGGGGTCGGAACCGCACGCTGCAAACAGCAGGCCGGCGACCGACACCGCGAGAACTCTGCCGACGAAACGCCGACGGGATTGTGTATCTGACATTTTTCTTCCTCCGAAGATTTCTGGAGAAAGAAGAGTGGGTCGAGGGCGGGAATTTCCCGCTCAGCGGACCGCCCTTCCTTCGAGGACTGGTGAGCGCACATGAATCAGGCGACCGGACTCGGGAACCTCGAGGATTCCTCCACCGTTGCGGGACAGTGCCGGATTTTCACCGGACTTCGCTGGTTTTCATGTCCCACGACTATTGCCGTGGTGTTGGTCACACTAGCAGGGTCTCAGCCTGCGCAGAGTGTCGCGAAACGCGAGATGCCCTCGACGATGTCGTCATCGCCCAGTGCAAACGAGAAGCGCGCATAGCCGGGTGCACCGAACGCCTCGCCGGGCACGAAGGCGACCTTTGCGTGTTCCAGCACCATGTCGGCGAGTTCCAGAGTGGAGTTCGCAACGTGCCCGCTGAGGGAACGACCAAGGAGACCCTGCACGTGCGGGAAACAGTAGAACGCGCCCTGCGGCTCGAGACACGTGACACCTGGAATGTCGGCAAGCATGCGGTGCATCGTCTTGCCGCGGCGTTCGAACGCGCTGCGCATCATCTTCACGGCTTCGAGATCGCCGCTGACGGCGGCGAGTGCGGCCACCTGCGCCACGTTCGACACGTTTGACGTGGAGTGCGACTGGAAGTTGATGGCGGCCTTCATGACGTCGTCGGGACCGATCATCCAGCCGACGCGCCAGCCGGTCATCGCATAGGTCTTGGCGACACCGTTGACGATGACGCATTGGTTGGCGACCTCGGGCACGAGGGTCGGCATCGACGCGAACGTGTGCTGGCCGTAGGTGAGGTGCTCGTAGATCTCGTCGGTGATCACCCAAATGCCGTGCTCCGCCGCCCACTTGCCGATTGCCACGATTTCATCGGGCGGATACACCGCACCGCTGGGGTTGTCGGGCGACACGAAGAGCAGAACCTTGGTGCGCGGTGTGCGGGCGCGCTCGAGTTGCTCGACGGTGACGCGAAAGCCCATTTCCTCGGTGGTGTCGATGACCACGGGAACGCCGCCGGCAAGCGTGATGGCCTCGGGATACGTGGTCCAGTACGGCGCGGGACAGATGACCTCGTCACCCGGGTCGCACAGCGCGGCAAACGCGACGAACACCGCGTGCTTGCCGCCGTTGGTGACCAACACCTGGCTCGCCTTGCACTCGAATCCGCTGTCGCGCTTGGTCTTCACCGCGATGGCCTCGCGCAGTTCGGGCAGACCCGCGGCCGGCGTGTAGCGATGGTTCTTCACGTCGTGACACGCCTTCGCAGCGGCGTCGACGATGTGTGCGGGCGTCGGAAAGTCGGGCTCGCCCGCGCCGAATCCGATGACGTTCTCACCCTTTGCCTTCAGTGCCTTCGCCTTGGCGTCGACAGCCAGGGTTGCGGACTCTGCGATGGCGGCGAGGCGGGCCGATACCCGCGCTTTTGCTGGGGAGGTCATGG
>CAYFNP010000095.1:0-2779 GCA_964344425.1 uncultured Bifidobacterium sp.
ACAACGTCATGTTCATCATCGACAACGACGTCTGCACGCGTTGCGCACTGTGCGTCGACCGTTGTCCGACAGGCGTCATCATTCTCGGAAAAGTCGGTGCCCCCGCGGCAACCGGCGACTCGCACACTCGTACCAACAACCACGGCTACGCCTACGGAATGCGTTTCTAGGAGCACCCCCTCATGGCAAAGACGATTGACGATCAACCCACACCCACGCTGAAGGAGCGCGTCTCCAAGGTCGGCGAGCAGGTGCAAGGCAGCCAAGCATGGAACTCGATCTTCCGGCCCGGCTCGATCTTCCGCAAGGGATACACCGACTCGCCGCGCAACCGCTCGTACGTCATCATGAACTCGGTGCTGTACCACCTGCACCCGGTGAAGGTGAAGCGACATGCGGTGAAGGTCAGCTACACGCTGTGCCTCGGCGGACTGTCGTTCTTCCTCTTCATTCTGTTGACGGTGACGGGCATCTTCCTGATGTTCTTCTACAGACCAACCGCGGCGAACGCCTGGCAGGACATCCAAACCCTGCAGACGTCGGTGACGTTCGGTCTGCTGGTGCGAAACATGCACAGATGGGGCGCGCACTTGATGGTGCTCTCGGTCTTCCTGCACATGGCGCGCGTCTTCTACCACGGTGCATACAAGCCTCCGCGCGAGTTCAACTGGGTCATCGGTGTCGTGCTGTTGACGCTCACGCTGCTGCTGTCGTTCACCGGCTACCTGTTGCCGTGGGACCAGTTGGCCCTCTGGGCCGTTGCGGTGGGTACCAACATGATGGGCTACACGCCGGTGTTCGGTAGCCAGGTTCGCTTCGTTCTCCTTGGCGGCGTCGAAATCGGATCCGAAACGCTTCTGCGTTGGTACGTGCTCCACGTCATCATGCTTCCGTTCGTCATCGTCATCTTCATGGCCATCCACTTCTGGCGCGTCCGCAAGGACGGCGGAATTTCCGGACCGTTGTGAGAGGGGTTCACACCAATGACTGAGATTCCCGAACACCTCTTGAAGCGAGCGCAAGCCGCCCGTAACAAGGCGGCGAGTGGCGATGCTGCCGGTGGCGACGCCGGTAGTGATCGCATCCCCGATCAGTTGCTCGACCGCACAAAGGCCGCCGGCTCGGGCGTTGCCGTTGCCGAAAAGTCGGCCCCGGTTGTCGCTGCCGCCGCGCCGGGTGGAGTACCGATCGGTGCCGGCCCCGGTGGCCACACGCAGCGTCTCTTGACGGTCGTCAAGTCGGGTTCTATCCAAGAAGTCAAGGCTGCTCCGGTCGACAAGGTGCACACGTGGCCGCACCTCCTCGCCGTCGAGTTCGTCGCCGCGCTTGCGTGCACGGCGTTCCTCTTCTTGTTCTCGTGGTTCGTCAACGCGCCGTTGCTTCAGGCGGCGAACGTCAACCGCACTCCGAACCCGTCGAAGGCACCTTGGTACTTCCTCGGTCTGCAGGAGTTGTTGACGATGTTCCACCCGATGATCGCGGGCGTCACCCTGCCCGGTATGGGTCTCATCGCGTTGATCCTCGCGCCGTACCTCGACAAGAACCCGTCGAACAAGCCCGAGGATCGCAAGTTCATCACCAGCCTCATGACCGTGCACCTCATGTTCTGGGCGGTGCTCGTCATGATCGGTTCGTTCTTCCGCGGTCCGGGATTCAACTTCGTGTTCCCGTGGCGCGACGGCATCTTCTTCGAGTTGTGACAGGAGCAGGACGACAACAATGAGTACTCCCCTGATCATCGCAATCGCCATCGCGGCAATCGTCGTGTTGGGCGGTCTCGTCTTCGTCACCGCGGCGCGCAAGTCCGAGGTGCGCGGAGCCGGTGCACTGTCGCGTGAGACGAAGAAGCGCGATCGTGGTGCCGTCGCGGCTGCAACGCCGACCGGTCGCGCGTACGAGGCGGCGGCAACGAAGACTTCCACCGAACTCGCGGTGCCGCAGTCAACCGACGTCGACGAGTGGGTCGCGCCGGATGAAGAGACCCTCGGTGAAACACGCCGCGCGTTCTTCAACCGCGCCACCATCACCTTGATGAGCGCCTCGCTCGGTGCCTTCGGCGCGTCGCTGATCGGCTTCCTGTGGAAGGGCGCGTCGGGCGGATTCGGCTCGAAGATCGCCGTCGGAAAACTCGACGATGTCATTCAGGGAATTCGCACGAACAAGGGCTTCATGTACTACCCCGAGGCACGTGCGTGGGTGACCGAGTACCCGAAGGATTCGCTCGCAAAGGCGCAGGCGATCTATGCGAAGCAAGCGCCGGTGTTCTCGGGCATGGAATCAGGAATCGTCGCGCTGTACCAGAAGTGTCCGCACCTCGGCTGTCGCGTTCCGAACTGCCAGAGTTCGCAATGGTTCGAATGCGGTTGTCACGGTTCGATGTACAACCGTGTCGGTGAAAAGAAGGGCGGCCCCGCGCCGCGCGGAATGGATCGCTTCGGTGTGGCCGTGAACAACGGTGTGCTCGTCATCGACACGGGTGCAGTGTTCGGCGGACCGCCGATCGGTACCAACACCACGGGTCAGGAAGCCGAAGGACCGCACTGTCTCGCGGGCGGCGCCGGGGGACACCACTGATCATGGTCGCAGCAATCAACACCAACATCGCGTGGATTCTCCTCATCGCCATCGTCGCGGCGTGGGTTCTCTACGGTCTCTTCAACATTCGCGGCTCGCGCCGAGAACTCGGTTCGGAAATCGAGCTCGCCGCCAACCGCAAGCCCTACTACGACGACGAAATTCTGGAAGGCAAGAAGCTCGAGCGCACTCAGTTGCTCGGTCT
>CAYFNP010000095.1:2879-6221 GCA_964344425.1 uncultured Bifidobacterium sp.
GAAGTGCGCTTCATTCTGCAATACGGCCGTCCGTTCTCGCCGATGTCGCCGTGGGGAACCGTCGGCGGTGGCCCGATGAACGACCAACAGATCCAGACGTTGCTCGAGTACCTGAAGAGCATCCAGATTCCGCGCGAGAACTGCGACAATCCGAAGGACAAGCCCGGCACGTGTGCCGGCGGAACGATGCCCGTCGCCAAGCAGGACGAGATCCAGGCCGAAGCCGAACGCCTCGTCGAGAGCGGCGCGTACAAGTCGATCGGTGAGGCACTCTTCAATCTCGACCTCGACGGTGGCGCCCACGCGTGCGCGCGTTGCCACACCAAGGGTTGGTCGTACGGCGATGCACAAGTCACCGGTGGCGGCGCGTTCGGGCCCAACCTGACCGGTGGTTCGACCATTCGCCAGTTCCCGAATCAGGACGACATGATCACCTTCATCAAGAACGGTTCGGAATACGGCAAGAAGTACGGCGAACAGGGACAGGGCAGCGGTCGCATGCCCGGCTTCGGCGCCACGTACACCGACGCCCAGATCAAAGCGATCGTGGAATACGTGAGGGGTCTCTAGATGTTGTCAACGCTTCTCGCCATCGGGTGGGAACCCGAAATTCGCGGCGCGCTGGTCGTACTCATCGGCGCAGTCACGTTGATGGGCAGTGTCTATCTGCTTCTCGGAACCAACCTCGGTGCGCGACTCGGGCTGCTGGTCGCACTCGCCGGATTGTTCGGATGGCTTGCGACGATGGGTGCAATTTGGTGGACCTACGGCATCGGCTTGAAGGGCCGCGAAGCGACGTGGAAACCGGCTGCTCCTGTTTCGATCGTGCGCGACGCGAGACTGCTCGATCGCGCCGCGGTGCTCGAGGCGCCGATCAAGGTCGGTGAGACAGCGACGCCAACGGAAGTTGCGAAGGCTGCGGAAGCGGAATTGCTTGGCGAAGGTTGGGTCAAGCTCGACGAAGCCGATCCGCGTCGTGGTCAGGCTGTTGCGTCGGCCGACGACATCATCCAGAACAAGGCGAAGGAATTCGCGGCAGGCGAGTACACCGCAGTCGCCGTGTACGACCGCGGCGGAGAGCGCTGGCCGAAGATCACCGACGAGATCGACTTCACGGCGTTCTTCCACAAGGCGCGTTATGCACTCGTCGAAATCGCACCACTGGTTCCGCAGCGCTCCGAGCCCGGTCGCGCTCCCGCCAAACCCGTCATCGACAGCGGACAGCCGAGTCGGTACCTGCTGATGGTCCGTGATCTGGGTTCGAAGCGTCAGCCCGCAGTGTTCATCACCATCGGGTCCTCCATCATCTTCCTCATCCTCTGTTGGCTGCTGCACCGTCGCGATCGCTTCGTCAAGCAGAACACCGCGGGTGAGCTGAATCCGGCGAAGGCCTAGGACCGGGTTCGGGAAAGTACGGGACGGCGGCAGCAGTGGGTCAGTACCTTCCGATCATCGCCCTCTTGGTGCTTGCGATCCTGTTCGGCGCTTTGAGCTTCGTCGCATCGACGTTGCTTGCACCGAAGCGCCCGCATGCCGCGAAGGAAGCACCGTACGAGTGCGGCATCGTCCCCGGCCGCGAGCCCCCGCAGCGTTTTCCCGTGTCGTTCTACATCGTTGCGATGTTGTTCATCATGTTCGACATCGAGATCATCTTCATCTACCCGTTCGCGGTCGACCGCGAGTTCCTCGGCTCGTTCGCGTTCTTCGAGATGCTGGCTTTCAGCACGGTGTTCTTCGTTGCGTTCGTGTACGTCGTTGCGCGCGGTGCGCTCGACTGGGGCCCGGTGCAGCGCTACCGCAGGCTCGACTCTTCGCTCGACGGCGTGGTGTCGGCAGGACGCACCACCAGTTCGACCATCCGTCGCGTGGGTGTCGAGGGTCGCCTCGACGAACTTGCAGGAAACGAAGGGGCGGCGGCCTGATGGGCGTTCGTGACGTTCTCGACGACGGACTCGGTGGTCTGCAACACAACTTTCTGACGGGTCGCATCGAAGATCTCGTCAATTGGTCGCGGTCGCGTTCGTCGTGGCCCGCGTCGTTCGGTCTTGCGTGCTGCGCGATCGAGATGATGGCCACGGGTGCGGCGCACTACGACCTCGCGCGGTTCGGCATGGAAGTGTTCCGCGCCTCGCCACGCCAGGCCGACATCATGATCGTTGCCGGCCGTGTCAGCCAGAAGATGGCGCCGGTTCTGCGCCAGGTCTACGACCAGATGATGGAACCGAAGTGGGTCATCTCGATGGGCGTGTGTGCGTCGAGCGGCGGCATGTTCAACAACTACGCCATCGTGCAGGGCGTCGACCAGGTCGTGCCGGTCGACGTGTACGCGCCGGGTTGCCCACCGACCCCCGAAACGCTGATCCACGCGATCGAAACCCTCCACCAACTCATCGAGGACGGCGAAATCCTGCGCCGCCGCAAGGAGACCGGCGCAGGGGCGAACGTCCACATCCATGAAATCCCCGCCGGCTCCGTGTCGACGCCGGTCATTCTCGGAGCTCGCTGAACATGTCGGACACCACGACATCGACCGAGCACGCGCCTGCCCCGGTGCGGTACGGCTGTTCGGTCAGCGACTCACGTGGCCAGGTCGTGCTCCACCCGACCCGCGAAACCTACGTTGCAACGCTGAAGGCTCTCGTCGACGACACCTTCGTGCTCTGCACCGACCTGACGGCGGTCGACTACTCGACGTATGCCTCGCGCGTCGGCAAGCCCGCCGAACGCTTCGAAGTTGTGTTGAACCTGATATCGCTCGAGCGTCGCGAGCGCATCAGAGTCCGCGTCGCGGTGCCCGAATCCGACCCGGTTCTGCCGTCGGCGTTCGATCTGTATCCCGGTACCGAAGCGATGGAGCGCGAGGTGTTCGACATGTACGGCATCTCCTTCTCCGGCCACCCCGATCCTTCGCGCATTCTCATGCCCGAGGACTGGAACGGACACCCGCTGCGCAAGGACTACGCGATCGGACGCATTCCGGTTCAGTTCAAGGGGAGCCCGTCGTGACCGATCTCATCACCGCCACCCCGGGTGCAACCGCCGAAGGCAACCAAGAGATGCGCGCGCGCAGCGAACTCACCGCGCGTGAAGTGATGCGCGAAGTGGGCTCGGTCCTGCGTCTCAGCGAAAAGGATGCGGCGGCTCTGTCGATCGACGAAGTCGACGTGGCCGAGGACCAGTCGATGATCATCAACATGGGTCCACAGCACCCGAGCACCCACGGTGTGTTGCGTCTCATGCTCGAGCTCCAAGGCGAGCGTGTGCTGCGCTGCAAGCCGATCATCGGCTATCTGCACACGGGCATGGAGAAGACCGCCGAGGACCTCACGTTCATGCAGGGCG
>CAYFNP010000096.1:0-5906 GCA_964344425.1 uncultured Bifidobacterium sp.
GTCAGCGTTCCATCGTCGGACGGCGTCGTTCTTGCCCTGCACCATCTCACCGACTGTGTGCCGGGTTCCTTGCCGATCATCCTGCTCTCGCACGCGACGGGGTTCCACGGGCGATGCTGGCTTCCCGTGGCACGCCACCTCGAGGGTCGTTTCGATGTGTGGGCCCACGACCACCGTGGATACGGCGACTCGGCAGTGCCGCACGATTGGCCGGTGCGCTGGGACGCGTTCGGTGACGATTCGCTCGCCATCGCCGAGTACCTGACCTCGACACTCGGTCAGCAGCGCATTTTCGCCGCGGGACACTCGATGGGTGGCGCAACGTTGATCATGGCCGCACTGCGTCGACCCGAAATCTTCAGCGGTCTCGTCGCCTTCGAACCCATCGTGTTCCCGCAAACCGGATTTCGTCCTGCGGACATGCCACCCAATCCGCTCGTCGCGGCCACGCGCAAGCGTCGCGCGACGTTTGCATCACTCGACGAGGCCCGCCGGAATTTCGCATCGAAGCCGCCGATGTCGGCATTTCGCACCGATGCACTCGATGCATACGTCGACCACGGGTTCAAGCCGTGCGACGAAGGAGTGACGTTGAAGTGCAACCCGGAACACGAGGCGCGCACCTACGAAACCGGCGGCGGACACGCGACGTGGAACGAACTTCGCTCGTTGAAGGTGCCGCTGTGGGTCGTCGGTAGTCCCGAAGCCCAGTTTCAACCATCGTCGATCGCGCCACGCATCGCCGAAGAAGTGCCACACGGACATTTCGAGGTGTGGCCCGAGGTATCGCACTTCGGCCCGATGGAAGACCCGGCACGCTTCGCCGACTACGTGGGCGGCCTCGCCGCAACGTTGCGATGAACATCAAGTCGATCGACGACGCGTTCGATCGTCGCCTCGAACCCGCGCGACACAATGCGGTCGTTCAGGGCTTCTTCTCGCTGCTCAGTCGCGTCGGCGAGTTCAGTCTGATTTGGCACGCAATCGTGTGGCTGCGTGCGATCGGTAGCGGTGACCGCGCTCGCGATGCGTTCGTCTTTTCTCTCCTTCTCGGCGCCGAGAGCCTGATTGTCAACCAGGGTGTGAAGCGCCTCTTCCGTCGGCAACGGCCGACCACCAGCGGTGACGGACGTTTCAACGTGCGTACTCCGGTCACGTCGTCGTTTCCCAGTGGACACTCGTCATCGGCGTTTTTCGCAGCGACGGTTCTCTGTGGTCTCGTGCCCGTCCAATGGGCTCTGCTCTTCTTCGTGCTTGGAGCCGCCGTCGCCCTCAGCCGCGTGATGGTGCGCCTGCACCATCTGTCCGACATCGTCGGTGGGGCACTCGTCGGCGCGGCCCTTGGTCTTCTCGCGCTGCCACTTGTAGGTTGAGCGCGTGACTCGCGCATTCGGTCTCACGTGGGATTACCGGTGTCCCTACGCTCGCATCGCCCACGACCACGTCGTCACGGGCCTCCTCGCCGGTGCCGACTGGAACGTGACCTTCCTGCCGTTCTCGCTTGGCCAGTCGCACGTCGAGCCCGGCATGCCGCCGATCTGGGAGACGCCGCACCTCGACTCGGGCATCTTCGCCCTGCAGGTCGGAGTCGCCGCACGTGACACCGACGCCGAGAAGTTTCTCCGCTTCCACCATGCAACTTTCGAGTACCGCCACACCCGCGCGGGGAACCTCAACGATCGCGAACGTCTGGCGGGATTCCTGACCGAGGCCGGCTTCGATGCCGACTCGGTATTGGCGAAAGTCGACGCTGGCGGTCCGTTGCGCGCAATCGCCGACGAGCACTCGCGCTATGCGGCCAGCCACGACGTGTGGGGTGTGCCCACGTTCGTCGTGCGCGACAGCGCCATCTTCGTTCGACTTCTCGATCCGGCGAACGGGGATGCCAGGACTGCCATCGACACGGTCGACCGCATCCTCGACAACATCGACTGGCCGATCCTGAACGAGTTCAAACACACGAGCGTGCCCCGATGACCGAAAGGATGACCGACGCCGAGGGCCTGATGTGGCGCCTCGAAAAGGACCCATTCCTCTCGTCGACGTTCTCGAACGTCTCGATTCTCGACCGTCCGATGAACGTCGAGGCGTTCATGCGCCGCATGCGCCGCGCGACCGTTGCGTTTCCCCGTCTGCGTCAGCGCGTGCAGGCTGCGCCCGGCAACCTCGGTGCACCGTTCTGGCAGAACGATCCGAACTTCGATCTTGCGAACCATGTACGACACATCGCCCTGCCCGGCAACGGATCGATGCGCCAACTGCTCGATCTCGCGGCATTGTTCACCGCCGATCCTTTCGACCGCGTGCGGCCGCCGTGGCAGTTCCTCGTCGTCGACAACGTCGAGGGTGGCCGCAGCGCTCTCATCAGCAAGATCCACCACACCATCACCGACGGCGAAGGCGGCGTGCTGTTGTCGATGCAGTTCATCGACCTGGAACGCGAGGCACCCGAACCCGCTCCCCTTCCCGAGCCCGAGATCGACGACTCACTCGCCGACGACGAAACCGCCGATGTTCTGCGCGCGGCTCTCGGCGACGCGCTGCGCATACCGTTGTCGTTGGTCAAGCAAGTGCGCGACGCCCTCAGCGATCCGGCCAGCCTTCCGACAACCGGTGCTGAAACTGCCGCAAACGTGCGCGCCGTCGTGAAGCAACTCGGCGACACCGATCCCGCCCGCAGTCCACTGTGGACCAAGCGCTCGCTGCACCGCCGTCTCGAGGCACTGTCGGTGCCCTACCGCACGATGCGCGACGCGTCAAAGGTGCTCGGCGGCACCCTGAACACCGTCTTCGTCACGGCGGCGGCCGACGCCGCGGGCGAGTATCACCGCCGCTCGGGTGTACCCGTCGAGTCGTTGCGTACCTCGATGGCGATCAGCACCCGCACCGACGAATCCGCATCCAACGCATTCACCCTCGTTCGACTTCTGGTGCCGACGGCCGAGATGCCGATCCAAGAGCGGTTTGCGGCAATCCACGAACTCGCCACATCGGTGCGCGGTGGTTCTGGCGAGGCAAGCCTCGACATGCTCGCAGGACTCGCGACCGCGCTTCCCAATTCGGTTCTCACCCGTCTCGCGCGCGCCCAGAGCCAAACCGTCGACTTCGCGACGTCGAACGTTCGCGGCGCGGGCATTCCGCTCTACATCGCGGGTGCGAGGATCCTCGCCAACCACCCAGTGGGCCCATTGGGTGGAGTCGCGTTCAACCTGACATTGCTCAGCAACGACGGCAACCTCGACATGGGTCTGCACGTGGACACGGCTGCCGTCGCGGACCCCGAGCTTCTTCGGAACTGCATCGAAGAATCGTTTGCCAAGATCGCAGGCTTCGCGCCGCCCGTCGCGCAATCGGCTCCGGCAACGAACGGGTCGGGAACGGGTTCGGACGAGACGCCCGCTCAGCCGATCAGCCGGCCGCGCTGGTGGCGACGACTGCGGGCTTCGCGGTCAGAATCGACCTGAGGTCGAGCAACAAGTCGGCGACTTCGCCGCTGGACACGAGTTCACGACGCAACATCTCGGCAAGGGCTTTGTCGACGACGGCCAATGCGTCGGCAACCACTCCGGCGAGGATTTCTGTGTCGGTGTCGATCTCGGTCACGTTTGCTCCTTCGCTCGCCTGTCTAGCAGGTAGCACGCGAAGCCCCACCGCCGACTTCCCGTGACATTACCCACACCCTCGCGCCGGAACGTGTCTTTGCGCGAACCTTCTGCGCCTACGATCGTCGCCCATGGAGATCTCCACCCGTTCCCACGTCGTCGTCACCGGTGCAGCGGGTGGAATCGGCCACGCACTGGCGCGCCGTTTCCACGCCGCGGGGGCCAGAGTCACCATCACCGACCGCGATGAACAGCGCCTCGTTGCCGTCTGCAACGACCTGAACGCCATTCGTCCCGACTCTGCCCGGGCGATTTCCGCCGACATCGGCACGCGCGAGGGCAACCGCATTGTCATCGACTTCGCGCGGCGTGAGTTCGGCCCGATCGATCTGTTCTTCGCCAACGCCGGCGTCGGCATGGGCACCGATCTCGAGAACAGCGACGACGCGGCGTGGGACACCAGTTTCAACGTGAACGTGCACGCGCATCGTTGGGCCGCCGAGATTCTGCTGCCCGACTGGTTGGCAAACGGCAGCGGATACTTCTGCTCCACTGCGTCGGCAGCGGGTCTACTTGCGCAAATCGGATCGGCGCCGTACTCGGTCACCAAGCACGCGGCCGTCGCCTTCGCCGAGTGGTTGTCGATCACGTACCACGATCGTGGACTGCGGGTCAGTTGTCTCTGCCCGCAAGGCGTCAACACCAACATGTTGAATCCCCAAGGTCCGACCGGCACCGACGGCAAGTCGTTCGCATCGGCGGGCGACGTGGTCAAGGCCGCCGGTGCGGTTCTGGAACCCGACGACGTGGCCGAGACCGTTCTGCGGGCCATCAACGACGAGGTCTTCCTCATCCTTCCTCACCCCGAAGTCGAGACCTACATGACCACCCGCGCCAGTCAGCACGCCCGCTGGCTCGGCGGCATGCGCAAGCTGCAGGCCCGCGTCTTCTCGCGCTGACACTGCAACACGACCGCAATACAGCGCCGGGGCAGCGCGTCGCACCCGTGCCGTACGGTCTCCTCCATGTGCCTTCGTCTGTTTCGGCTGTTCATGGGTGGCTTGATCGCCACGACCGCATTCACGGTGGCGGCTCTCGCCGCAACGCCGGTCAATGCAACCCCGTTCACCTTCCGATCGGTGTCGACCGGCTACCACCGCACGTGCGCCGTCACACCCGACGGCATCGGCGTGTGTTGGGGGTGGAACTACAACGGCAGTCTCGCGACAACCGACACGGCCAGCAGCGTTCTCACGCCGTCCGTCGTCTCGTTGCCCGCCGGCGAGTCGTTCCGCAGCATCGAAGCGGGCAGCTATTTCATGTCGTGTGGTCTCGCACAGTCCGGAAACGTCTACTGCTGGGGTGAAGGTGGCAGCGTGAGTCGCGTTCAATTTCCCAACGGAACGGTCGTCTCACAACTCAGCGTCGGTGCGTCGCAGGGTTGCGTCATCACCACTGATGCACGTCTCTACTGCTGGGGCGACTGGAACTCCGGCGAAGTCGGCGTCGGCGACTTCGAACCAACCAACCTGCCCCAGCGCGTGACGCTGCCCGATGGTGCGATTCCCGCTCACGTCTCGGCCGGAGTGTCGTTCACGTGCGCCACCGCGACCAACGGCGCTGCGTACTGCTGGGGATCCAACGGCGACGGGCAACTCGGCAACGGAACCA
The DNA here is from genome assembly GCA_964344425.1 of uncultured Bifidobacterium sp. Lineage (GTDB taxonomy): Bacteria > Actinomycetota > Acidimicrobiia > Acidimicrobiales > Ilumatobacteraceae > F1-20-MAGs119. Next base: position 5,274 of record CAYFNP010000096.1, read on the forward strand.
CAACGATGTCCAAGGTGCCGGTGCGCGTCATCCGACCTGCCGGCGTTAGTTTCGCGACTGCCTCCGCCGGACTCGAACGAGCGTGTGCCGTCGACACGAACGGCGGAGGTTGGTGCTGGGGCCGCAACTATTCGGGTGCGTTCGGCGACGGCACGTACACGAACTCGGCGACACCGCGACAAGTCGCGCTCCCGGCCGACACCACGCTCACATCGTTGCGAACCGGCTGGTACCACACGTGCGCCATCACGACCACCGGCTCGGTTCTGTGTTGGGGCGAGAACTCCTCGGGCGCTCTTGGCTGGGGTGGCACCTTCGGCGGCAAGACCATCCGCACCGCCGCTCTTCCCGACGGCGCAGTTGCGGCCAACCTGTCCGCCGGTCTCGCCGGCACCTGCGTGGCGCTGGTCGACGGGCGGATCTACTGCTGGGGGGCCAACCTCCGTGGCAGCGTCGGCACGGGTACCACTGCATCATCTCTCAGCCCGCAACAGATCCTTCCCGTCGGTACTCCCGATGTCGCCGAGCCCGTCGTCTCCGATGTCACCACCCGCTCCGCGCGGGTGTCGGCCAGGTTCGTTGCAAACGGCGCGACGACGACACTCCAGGTACTCGTCGCGACAACGTCAACAT
>CAYFNP010000096.1:5916-6200 GCA_964344425.1 uncultured Bifidobacterium sp.
CAACCGACTACTTCGTCAAGGTTCGCGCCAGCAACACTTTCGGCGCGAGCGAATCCGCGACCACGTCGTTCACCTCACTCGGCGGTCCGCCAACAGTTCTCGAATCGGCATGGACGGCTGCCTCGGGCGAAACCGCAAGCATCACTGCGACGGTCGACCCGAATCAGCTCGAAACATCGGTCACCGTCTCCTATTCGACGGACCCCAATCTCAACGACGACGTTCGCAACGCATCACTGGGTACCGCGACGGGCACCGGCAGTTCGGTTGTCAACGGAACGATC
>CAYFNP010000097.1:0-6138 GCA_964344425.1 uncultured Bifidobacterium sp.
CGCGTCGACCCGTGGCGTGGCTTCGCGGTCGGCCGGCCGGGGAAATGGTCGGTCGACTGACGGTCGATGCCGAGGCCGCAGTCGCGATTCTCGCGCCGCTGCCGTTCGCGTCGTCCGTGATTGTCCTGTTGGTGCTGGCGGCGGTCGCAATGTTGATGACCGATGTGTATCTCGGTCTGGTTGGGCTGCTCGTCATGCCGGTGGTGCTTTTCATCAACCTTCGGTACCAGAAACGAGTCGATGCCTACTTTGCCGAGGCCCAGGACCATCTTGGCGATCTGTCGTCGGCGGTGCACGAGAGCTTCGAGGCCGTGAGCGTCGTCAAGGCATTCGGCGCCGAAGAGCGCGAGGCGCGAAGGTTGTCGCGCGTGGCAGAGAAGTTGCGTGACGCGCGGATCGCAACCGTCCGCCTGAGATCCATTTTCGAATCGTTGTTGGACACCGTGCCCGCACTTTCGATCCTGGCCCTACTGGTGCTCGGAGCATGGAGGGTCGACTCCGGCGCGATGACCGTTGGCGAGATTGCTGGTTTCGTGTATTTGTTCACCCTGCTCACGTTTCCCCTGCGTCTCATCGGATACGCACTCAGCGAGCTTCCGCACTCGCGCGCCGGGCTGTCGAGAATCGAGGAATTGCTGACCGAGGGCGATGCCCCACACAAGACGCCGGTACCCGCTGCGGGCGTCGGCGTCGAGATCAAGGACCTCAACGTGTCGTACCCGCCGGGGGATCGGCCGGTTCTCTCCGTCGACGATCTTGTGATTGCACCCGGTACCAAGATTGCGATCGTCGGTGAAACCGGATCCGGAAAGACCACACTGGTTCTTGCCCTCTCCGGGCTCGTTCCGTTCTCAGGGTCGGTGCGGGTTGCAGAAGGGGGAGTCGCGCCAGTCTTCCAGGAACCGTTTCTTCTCGCAGCGTCGCTGAGGACGAATCTGACCTTTGGGGATCACCGGAGCGACGACGAGATTCGTCGTTCGCTCGAAATTGCGTGCGCCGATTTCGTTGACGACCTTCCGAACGGGTGGGATACCGTCGTCGGGGAACGCGGCGTCGGCTTGAGCGGGGGACAGAGACAGAGAATCGCCCTCGCGCGCGCGATCCTGTCGCAACGACGTGTGCTCGTGCTCGATGACACGACGTCGGCACTCGATCCCGAAACCGAATTGGCCGTTGTCGGACGCCTCATGAGCGACTGCCCGAACACGACGATGGTTGTCGTCGCCTCAAGGCCGTCGACGGTCGCAGTCCTCGACGAGGTTGCGTTCCTGGCGGATGGGCGATTGCTTGACCGCGGTTCACACGAAGAGCTCCTCGCTCGAAACGATCGCTACCGGCGCATCATGGAGAGTTACGAAAGCGACCGCAAGAATGGCTGACGAGACCGTCGACAAAAATGCGCTTGCCGTCGTCGCCAAGGGTCTGGCGTTGACTCCCGCCCTTCGTCGGGGCCTTGGGCTGACGGTGCTGTTCGCGTTTCTCGGCACCGGTACGAGGGTCGCCGTGCCGGTTCTCATACAGCAGGTGATCGACCGCGGAATCGGACGAGGCGAGGTCAATGTCGGATTCGTTGCAGGTCTCTGTGCGTCTTTCGCAGTCGTGGTCGTTGCGGCAGGGGTTTGTCTTCGTACCGCAATCAAACGGCTCGGACAGCGTTCGGAAGACGCGCTATACGGGTTGCGCGTACGACTATTCGAGCACATACACGGTCTCAGCATCGCGTATCACAACGAAGAAAAACGTGGTGCGCTGGTGGCTCGGGTGACGAGTGACATCGAAACTTTGGGGCAGTTTTTCTCGTGGGGTGCACTCGCCTGGATTCTCGACGGGACGTTGATCGTGGTCATCGCTTCGATCATGCTGGCGTACGACTGGTTTCTTGCAATCGTCGCCTTCGCGATTGCGGCACCCTTGGTTTTTGCATTTCGCCGGGTGCAGCGCAGACTCGTGAAGTCGTACGATCACGCCCGAGGTCTGAACGCCGAATACTTCGGCGCTGCCGGTGAATTCATCGCCGGGGCCGAGACGCTGGTCGCTTATGGAAAGCGTGACTGGTACGCGAGGACCCTTCTCGACACGATGCGCCGCCGATACAGGGCTCAGATCAGAGCGGGCGTACTCGGTGCGATGTTGTTTCCGGTTGGCGAGCTGTTCTCGGTTCTCACCGTCGTCGGCGTCTCGGTCACCGCGATCGTTCGGGGCCCAGCATCGGGCCTGACGCTCGGCGCAGTCGTCGGCTTCATCTTCCTCACCTACAGGTTCCTCGAGCCCGTCGCCGAGTTCACCGAGATCATCGACAACACTCAGGCTGCGGTAGCGGGGCTGCGCCGCATCATTGATGTTCTCGAAACACCCGTCGGCCCGCCCGAGCCAATCGATCCGATCCGAATTCCCTCCGGAAACCTGGACCTCGCTTTTGAGAACGTATGGTTCGCCTACGCGTCGCGCGCCGGTGACGAAAACGAAGAAGAACCCGACCCGTTCGTACTGAAAGCCATCGACGTTCGGATTCCGTTCGGCCAGCATGTGGCGGTCATCGGCTCCACCGGGTCGGGCAAGACCACATTCGGTCGTCTCGTTTCGCGTCTCGTCGATCCATCTTCGGGCACGGTTCGCATGGGTGGTGTGTCGCTGCGCGACGTCCGCCGGGCGGACCTGCGGGAGAACCTGACTTTCGTGCCCCAGGAGCCGTTCCTGTTCGACGGAACGATCCTCTCCAACCTTGCGTTCGTCTTGCCGTCAGTGGATTCGGCGACGTGCCTCGAGACGGCCGCCCGTTTGGGCCTCGACGAATGGCTGACAACGCTGCCTCACGGGCTCCTCACGACCGTGGGCGAGAGGGGCGGAGATCTGTCCGCAGGGGAACGCCAACTCGTAGCACTCCTGCGGGCAGCGTTGGTTTCACCGAGAATCCTGGTTCTCGACGAGGCCACGTCGTCCGTTGATCCCCTGATCGAGGTGCGCATATCGCGTGCTTTCGAGGCGCTATCGGATGGCCGCACCACAATCGCAATCGCACATCGATTGAGCACCGCCATGCGCGCGGATCGTGTACTCGTGATGGAGGGTGGTCGCATCGTCGAAGACGGCCACCATTCGGCCTTGGTCGAAGCACGAGGTCGCTATTCCGAGCTGTACGACCTGTGGGTCTCGTCGACATCATGATCCGGGAGTAGTTTTCCGACGTGTCAACGTGGGCTCGCATCCGACTTGCTGTGCCGATCGTCTTCATTGCCGCCGCGTGTTCCGCGGGCGCGGCCGAGCGCAACGCCGTCTGCGAGCGCGCACCGGGAATCGAAGCGGCCGTCGGGCGCATCGGCGAGCTTGCGGACGAACTCAAGGGCATGAACGCTGCAGTTCTGCGGAATCAGATCGACGAGGACCTGGCAATCTTGTCCGCGGCACTAGACGTCGCACCGCAGCGAGTGGCGGGCGACCTGTCGACGATTCTCGACCGATTGCGATCGCTCTACGGTTCGCTCGAGTTGCTCGACTGGGATTCGGCGCGCTTCGTTGGGAACGAGAGACTCGCCACCGAACTCGCGCGCTTGGGCAATGTGAACACGCGGCGTCATCTCGCGCGTATCAACGATTACGTCGTCGACGGATGCAGTGAGCAAAGGACCGAACTCACCGCGCCGCCCGATTCGGTTGTTGCGACCGTGGCCACGTCGACGTCCGTCGCTTCGGCGAACGACGATCCGATTCCCGCAAACGAGAACTTGTTGACCGCGCACGTCGCAATGGGGACCGCGATCGCCGAAGCGCTTGACATCACGGTGACCGTCGAGCAGGCCGAATGCCTTGGACGCGAGGCCGATCTGGTGGCCATCGACCCCGCCGTGGCGGATCCGTCCCTATGGGACTCTGCGTATCGTGCGATTTTCGGAAGGTGCGGTGTCAGCGCGCCGGATCAACCAAAACCTTGATCGCACTCGACGGATCGTCGGCAAGCAACGCGATCTCTTCGGGCAGTTGTGACAATCCGACGGTCTTGTCGTGAAGAGGTTCGACCTGAATTCGTCCGTCGGCCATGAGGTCCATGGTTTCGACGAAATCATGGTGGTTGTAGGCGAGCGAGGCGATGAAGGTGACTTCTTTGACCAGCCAGGTGTGTGGCGCGATGGTTGCATTGCCCGAAGCGAGGCCGATGAGATTGATACGGCCGCCGCGGCGAACCAGATCAACCGCGGTCTGGATGGTCGGCGGAACACCGGCGCACTCGAGAACAAGGTCCGCGCCCTTTGCACCGAATCGCTCGCGCGCTTCCTCCGGGCTGAGCGCGAGGTGTGCGCCAACGTCGAGCGCCTTCTGCCTGCGGTGCGGATTCGGCTCGACGGCGATCACCTGACCGGCGCCAGCGGTCTTCGCTACCTGCAGCGCCAGCAGACCGATGGGACCGCAGCCCTGAACGACCACGACTTCACCCGGGTGGGGAAGCGTGCGCATCACGGCGTGGTAGGCGACGGTTGCGGGCTCGACGATCGATGCTTGATTCGAGTTGAGCGCGGAGTTCGTCTTGATGAGTCGCCGCGCATCGACTGCGATCGACGGGGCAAAGGCCCCGTGCGGCGGAGCCAAAGGATCCCGACCGAGGGCGTTCAGGAACGCATACATGCAGAAGTTGGTGCGTCCTGCGACGCACTCGGCACAGCGTCCACAGGCAGTCGAAACGCCACAGACAACGCGGTCACCCTCTTTCACTCCGCGTACGTCCGACGCAACTGCGGACACAGTTCCCGAGAACTCGTGGCCGCATATCGCCGGGTTGTACGGGTCGCTCGAGAGAAATCCGTGCAGATCGGTGCCGCAGATGCCGCATGAGTCGACCGCGACGACGGCTTTCCCCTCGGTGGCCTGCGGCTCGGGAAATTCGACGAATTCCATCTTCCGTAGGCCAGTGATCAGTGCAGCTTTCATGTTGTCATCTCCGGTGCAGGGTTCTTGGTGATTCTCTCGATTGCGGGTTCGATCGACCATGCGAGTCCGCGCCGCAAGAGTTCGTGGTACTCCTCGAGCTCCCACGAACCTCTGTCGATTGTCGGCCATTTCATTCCATGGAAGGGGGCGTGCTTCATGTCCCAGTGACTTCTGCAGTGTCCGAGCGTGAAGTAGAGAACGCAACCTTTGCCGAGTCTGCGTCGGTACATGACATAGCGGGGCTCGTCGTCCGGCCAATCCGACTCGGCGAAACCCTGGGTCGTGCCTGTCCAACGTGTCTCGAGTAGCGGTTCGACCTGCGCGGTCATTTCACTGAGATACAACTCGTCGTTCGCGCTGAACGTCGCTATTCCTTTGACGAGCGGATCACTCTCTGCGCCGGGTGAAACCGTGACTGGGTAGGGCTCGATGGCGGGATGCGAGAGGAAACGACTGCCCAACACTTCGCTGAAGACGGGCATGGCGTTCGGCGTCTCGAAATCCGGTCCGAACTGGTCGGGGCCATCGATTGCCGAGTTGGTGGCGTGCAACGCAAACATCCGACCGCCCCGGTTGACCCATTCCTTGATGGCGAGCTGAGCGGGCATCGAGGGACGCACGTCGCACGTGTAGGTCAGCAAGATGTCGGCATCTTCGAGAAGACCCACGTTCTCGAAGTCAGCGGACACCCGTGTGCGGATACGGATGTCGGAAGCGAGCAACTCCAACAAACGCAGACGCGCGTAGTCGAAGTCGTGCCACTTTCCGCCGACGACGAGCACGGCGTTGATGCGTCCGCTCATGACAGCCGACGACCGTTGGTCAGAAGTTGATGCGCTTGGTGTATCCGCCGTCGATCACGACGTTGGCTCCGGTGATCAGGCTGGCCGCCGGCGACGCGAGGAATACAACCGTGTTGGCTACCTCGGACGGGTCTCCCAGACGCTTGATCGGCATCTTGTTCACGATGGTGTTGTAGAAGTCGGCCATGTTCTGCTTGATCGTGTCCCAGTTGCCGCCTTCGAAGAAGACGGGTCCGGGCGAGACCATGTTGACCCGAATGCCCTTCGGCGCGAGCACCTGCGAAATGTTGGACGCGTAGGCGACCATCGCTGCCTTCATGGCCCCGAAGCTGCCGGGACCGGCAAACTCTTCTTGCGCGGCGATCGAACTCAGACAGACGATCGACCCGCCGCCGTTGGCCTCCATGATCGGAGA
>CAYFNP010000098.1:0-6107 GCA_964344425.1 uncultured Bifidobacterium sp.
TGGAACACCTACCGCCCTCGGGTTGGGGTGACGTCGCGCGTCAAAGGGACATTGAAGCACTCAGGGCCGACCTGGAATCTTTGAGGAACGATTCGAGCGACTTCAATACGAGCTTGGCTGGGCTGAGGTCCGAAGTGGCTGGGATCAAGACCGAACTCGTTGTTCTGAGGGCAAGCGTCGAGGGTCTGCGCACCGAGATGAACGTGAAGATCGATGCACTACGAACGGGCATCGTCGACGAAATCAACGCCAACGTGACGGACAAACTGAATTCTCAGCTGCGTTGGATGATCGGGTTGTTTGCGACGCAGTTCTTGGCGTTGGCCGCAATCGCGTTTCGCTGAGTTTCTCGTTCAGTCCTTCGGTGGCACCCAGGTCGACAGGAATCGACCGAGGCGGCCGATGGCTTCGGTGAGATCCTTTGCCCAGGGCAGCGTGACGATGCGCAGGTGGTCGGGCTTGGGCCAGTTGAAGCCGGTGCCCTGCACCACGAGGACATGTTCGGCGCGCAGGAAGTCGAGCACGAATCGACGGTCGTCCTTGATGGGATACACCTCGGGGTCGAGCTTCGGGAAGATGTAGAGCGCACCCTTTGGCTTGACGCACGAGACGCCGGGGATTTCTTCGAGGGCTTTGACCGCGGCATCGCGTTGGGCGAGTAGACGTCCACCGGGGAGGATGAGGTCCTTGATGCTCTGGCGGCCGCCGAGCGCGGTTTGGATTGCGTGTTGCGCGGGGACGTTGGCGCACAGTCGCATGTTGGTGAGCATCGAAATGCCCTCGATGTAACTGGCTGCGTGACGGCGCGGGCCGGTCATCACCATCCAGCCCGAGCGGAATCCGGCAAGGCGGTAGGCCTTGGAGAGTCCGTTGAATGTGAGGGTGAAAACGTCGGGGGCGATTGCTGCGAACGGCGTGTGCGTTGCGTCGTCGTAGAGAATCTTGTCGTAGATCTCGTCGGCCATGACAACGAGGTTGCGTTCGGCGGCGATGTCAGCGATTTGTCGAAGAGTCTTCGTGCTGTAGACGGCGCCCGTGGGGTTGTTCGGGTTGATGACGACGATGGCCTTGGTGCGATCGGTGACCTTGCTGCGCAGGTCTTCGACGTCGGGGTTCCAGCCGTTGTCTTCGTCGCAGAGATAGTGCACCGCGTTGCCGCCGGCAAGGTTCGTGGCTGCGGTCCACAACGGGTAGTCGGGGGCGGGAATCAGAACCTCGTCGCCGTTGTTCAGCAGTGCCTGCAGTGCAACCTGGATGAGTTCGCTGACGCCGTTGCCCAGCCACACATCGTCGACGTTGGTGATGTCGATGCCGTGTGTTTGGTAGTACTGCACGACCGCGGTGCGCGCCGAGACGATGCCTTGCGAGTCTGAGTAGCCCTGCGCGTTGGGCAGGTTGCGGATGACATCGACGAGAATTTCGGGCGGGGCCTCGAAGCCGAACGGCGCCGGGTTGCCGATGTTCAGCTTCATGATGCGGTGGCCGAGGTCTTCGAGACGACGGGCCTCTTCGAGCACGGGTCCCCGGATGTCGTAGAGGACGTCGGCCAATTTGTCCGACTGCTTGAGTTCCTTGCTCGTTGTCACCGCGTCAGCCTTGCAGAAACTCCCACCGATTCCACGTGATTTTTCAGGGTTCTCGGTGCGTCATGTAGCAAAAACCGCAACGTGGTGCACCGAGAACCCTCGGGGGGTCAGAGGATCTGGGCGAGTGCGAGGGCCTGCTGTGTGGCGAACGTCCAGCGGCGCGGCGCGTACGCGTCGCCCAGAACGTGGACCTCGGGGTGCTTGTCCTTGATCGCGTCGAACAACGTGGTCTCGGAGTAGCTACCGGTAGCGAGAACGACGGTGTCGATCTTCTTCAACTTCTTCGTGCGGTTGCTGTACGAGTGCGCGACCTTCACCCAGCCCTTGCCGATCTCGGTGGCGCGGAACATCGTCTTCACCTTGACGCCGGCTTCGTCGACCATTGCCATCATCGAACCGATGGAGTACGAACCGACGAGCTGCGACGGGGCGATCGTCGGGAACATGACGGTGACCTCGTGGCCGTGGCCCGCGATGTGCTCGGCAACGGTCAGCGGCGAGGGTCGGTCGTCCTCGGCGAGAACGAGCACGCGCTTGCCCGGCTTCTTTTCGCCGTTCAGCACCTGAGCAACGGTCAGCACGTGCGGCAGGTCTTCACCGGGGATGCCGGGCTTGCGCACCTTCGCGCCGGTGGCGACGCACACCGCGTCGGCGCCGAACTTCAGCACTTCTTCGGGCGTTGCTTCCTTGTTGAGTTCGATCTTCACGCCGGCGTCGGCAAGTCGCCATTCCTGGAAGCGGATCCATTTGGCGTAGTTGCGGTTCATACGAACCTTCGACGACAGGGTGATCTGGCCACCGAGTTCGTGGGCTTTTTCCCACAGCGTGACTTCGTGTCCACGTTCGGCTGCAAGCCCGGCAAGTTCCATGCCGGCGGGACCTGCGCCGATGACGAGCACGCGCTTCTTCTTGACGAGCGGCTTCAGGCCGCCCTCGGATTCGCGGCCCGACAACGGGTTGCCCGCACAGCCGAAGCCAAGACCTTCGACGGTGCTGCGGTGGATGCAATCGTTCAGACCAACGCACGGACGAATCGTGTGGGCGAGGTCACGACGGACCTTGTTCACGAAATTGCTGTCGGCGATGTTCGCACGCACCATGCCGACAATGTCGGCCTGGCCCTTTTCGATGATCTCGTTCGCCTTTTCGGGCGAGGTCACGCGGCCGACGTAGACGACCGGCAGATGCGTTCCCTTCTTTGCCTGGCCACACAGGTCGGCCCAGTGGCCTTCGGGGTGGGCGCCGAGTTGGATGTACGAGGGCACACCCCAGTTGTTGCCGACGTCGAGCGAGAAATAGTCGACGGTGCCGTCTTGCGTGAATTTCTCGAGAAGGTAACGGCAGTAGTTGACGTCGTAACCGCCGTCGAGAAGTTCGTCGATGCACAGACGCAGACCGAGCGTGACGTTGCGCGATTGGTGTGCGCGAATCGAATCGACGACGTCCTTCAGGAACTTGCGACGTCCCTCGTCATCGCCGCCGTACTCGTCGGTGCGCTTGTTTGTCTTGGGCGAAAGGAACCACTGCAACAAGTCGTCGTGGTTGGCGTGCAATTCGATGACGTCGACGCCGTTTTCGATGGCAATTGCCGCGGACTCGCCGTACTCCTTGATCATCCAGGCGATTTCCGCGCGATCCATCGCGTGGGGGATCTTGAAGTCGGCATACCCGCTGGGCTCTTGTGACGGCGAAAGGGGCTTGCCACCCTGCAGGACCATCTGCACCGTTCCGTATCCACCGGCTTCGTGGATTGCGTCCATCATTCGCTTCACGCGGTCGGGATACATCGGGTTGCGGAAGTGGCCCGGTCCGTTCGCACCGACACCCGTCGGCTCGAATCCCGGCGGCAGCGGGTTCTGCACGAACACCGGTCCGCCACCGACCCACTCGTTGCCGCCTTTCACGCGTGCCACGTAGTACTGGACGAACTTCTGGAACTGCTCTTCGTTCCCCATGAAGTTGCTGGCGCCCGCCGAGTGCGGCGGCACCATCATGCGGTGCGTCAGGTTCATCCGACCCACCGTGATCGGCTGGAACAGCGACAAGTACTTCGACATGGGACCCCTCCGTGCGTCGACGACTAAAAGACGCTAACGAGTCGCGTCGGATGTCCCCGAGGCGGAGGAACCCCGGTTTTTCGGTGTGAAATGTCGCAAAAAGCGGGTTATTTCACACCGAGAACCCTTGGTTAGTAGGGGAGGGTGCCGCCGTCGACGGCCCACGAGGTGCCGGTGATGCCCGACGCCGCGTCCGAGGCCAGCATCACCGCGGCTGCGGCAACTTCCTCGACGGTGTTCAGGCGCTTGATCGACGACTCCTGAGCGAACATCTCGAGCAGGCCCTCGTAGGTTTCGACGCCCATCATCTTTGCGCTCTCGGGGCCGGTCTCGCGCACGATGTCGGTCTCGATGAGACCGGGAAGGATGGCGTTCACGGTGATGCCGAGCGTGCCGACTTCCTTGGCCGCCGCCTTCATCAGGCCGAGAACTGCGTGCTTGGTCGCCGCGTAGCCGGGGATGCCGGGCTTGCCGAGCTTGCCCTCGACCGACGAGGTGACGATGATGCGGCCCGACTCGCGCGGAATCATGTGGTTGAGCGCCTTGCGCATGCCCCAGAACACCGAGTTGAGGTTCCAGTCCATCTCGAGTTGCCATTCCTCGTTGGTCATCATGAACACGGGCGCGGTGTTCTGCACACCGCCCGAGTTCAGACACATGATGTCGAGCTTGCCGAACTTCTCGATCGTGAAGTCGACGATGCCGTCGGCGGTCGATTGGACACGAGCGTCACCGGGGAAGAAGGCGATGTTCGGTCCGCCGCCCATTTCCTTCAGCGCCTGCTCGCCCTTCTTGGCATCGCGTCCGTTGACGACGACCTTTGCGCCCTCGCGCAGGAAGGCCTCGGCCATTCCGCGTCCGATGCTGCGCGTTCCACCCGTGATTGCTGCAACTTTTCCGTCGAGCTTTCCCATGATTCGTCCTTTTCTCTCGTTCTCGTTCAGATCAGTAGGCGGCCGTGCCGCCGTCGACGGAGTACATCGTTCCGGTCATGCCGCCGCCTGCCTCGGAGGCGAGGAGCGACGCGACGACCGCGACTTCCTCGACCGTGTTGAGGCGCTTGATCGCGGCTTCGCTGGCGAACCAGTCGAGCAGACCCTGATAGGTGAGACCCATCGCCTGTGCGGCGGCCGGGCCTTCGTCCTTCATGATGTCGGTCTCGATGGCGCCGGGGCAGATGCAGTTGATCGTCACGCCCTGCGTGCCGATCTCTTGTGCGCACGACTTCGTGAAACCGTTGATGGCGTGCTTGGCCATGACGTAGATCGAGACGCCGGGCTTGCCGTGCTTGCCCTCGACCGACGAGATGTTGATGATGCGGCCCCACTTGCGCGGCAACATGTCGCGCAACGCGTACTGGGTGCACCAGAAGGTGGACCACAGGTTCCACTTGAGGGCGTCTTCGAGCGCCCAGTCCTCGAGGTCGACGACCGGGGCGTGGCCCGTTCCGCCGCCGGCGTTGTTCACGAGGATGTCGATCTTGCCGTAGCGCTCGATCGTGCCCTTGACGAGCGCTTCGCAACCCTCGCGGCTCTTCACGTCGCCCGCAAGGAAGTGGGCGCGATCGCCCGCGTTCATCTCGCGGAGGGCCTGCTCACCCTTTGCCGGGGTGCGGCCGTTGACTACGACGCTTGCGCCGTCCCGCAAGAATGCTTCGGCGATTGCCCGGCCGATGCCGCGCGTACCGCCGGTCACCAGCGCAACTTTGCCCTGAAGTTCCATCGAAAACTCCTGTTCTTCTCGCCCGACCAATGGGCGTTTGCGTAGAGTAGCCGTGCGTCACAGCGGCACGAAACGGGCCGCCGAGAAAGCAACGACGGAGGGGAAACGTGTCTAAAGAGGGTCTCGCAGCGCTGAAAATCGCCGTTGACGAGGTGAAGTCGGTGATCAGCACGCTCACCGACGACGAGTGGGCACGCCCGAGCGGTTGCCAGGGCTGGAGCGTCCGCGACCTGGTCGCCCACATGAGCTCGAACTACAAGGAGACGGTTGACCCGTCCCCGCCGCCGGCCGAGCCGATCAACCTGCCCGCCGAGCGGATGATGGACATGTTGGTCGATGCCCGTGACGGCTGGTCGAACCAGCAGATCCTCGACGAGTACCTCTCTTTCTGTGACCAGGCCGTGGCCGTGCTCGCCTCGATGCAGGACGAGCCCCTCGCGTCGACTCCCCTGCCGCTTGCCGACCTCGGCACGTACCCGATGCACGCGTTGGCCGATGCCTACGCCTTCGACCACTACTGCCATCTGCGCATCGACCTGCTCGCTCCCGAGGGCCCGATCGAACGCAACGTTCCCGACGCCGACGCACAGCGACTCGCACCTGCGATCGGTTGGATGATCACCGGTATGCCCCAGATGCAGACCAACCTCGGTCGTTCACTTTCGTCACCCATCACGCTCACGCTCACCGGGCCCGGCGGCGGTTCATGGACCATCACGCCGGCCGGCGACGGCATCGTCGT
>CAYFNP010000099.1:0-6063 GCA_964344425.1 uncultured Bifidobacterium sp.
GTACAGACTTCGTCCTTCCGAAGTCCGAGTCGCGCGAGGTGCAGGAACTTCTCGAGGCAGTGAACCCCGCCACCGCCGGCTTCTCCGCCCAGATCGTGTTCAAGGCCGAAAAGCCGATCAGCGACGTCGCCTACCGTTCTTCGATCGACGGCCTGCTCGCCGAAGTCGACCGCATCGACGGTGTCGGTGTCGTCAGTCCGTTCGTCAATCCTCAGCAGATCGCCCAGTCCGGTTTCATCGGTTTCGCGCGGCTTGAAATCACGAACCGTAGCCAGAGCGAAATGATGGACCTTGCCGATGTCATCACCTCGATCGGCGACAAGGTGCAGATCGACGGACTGCAGATCGAATACGGCGGCGAGGTGTTCGCCAAGTTCGAAATGCCCGAGAGCGAGGCGCTCGGCATCCTGGCCGCAATCATCATCCTCGTTCTCGCCTTCGGGTCGGTGCTCGCGATGGGATTGCCCATCGGCACGGCCCTGCTCGGACTCGGCATCGCGTCGAGCGTCGTCACGCTCCTCAGCCACGTCGTATCGATGCCCGACTTCACCACTTCCATGGTGGCGATGGTCGGCCTCGGCGTGGGCATCGACTATGCCCTCTTCATCGTGACCCGCTATCGCGAGGGCCTGCACAAGGGTCTCGACGTCGAGGACGCAATCGTCGACGCCGTCGACACCAGCGGTCGCGCCGTGCTGTTCGCGGGCGTCACCGTCATCATCTCGCTCCTCGGCCTCTACCTGATGGGCCTCGCCTTCGTTCGCGGTCTGGCAACGGGTGCGGCCATCGGCGTGCTCGTGATGATGATCGCATCGATCACGTTGCTGCCCGCGCTTCTCGGAATGGTGAAACACCGCATCGACGTCACGTCGCGCGCAGCAGTTGCCGCGCTCGGCATCTTCGTCGCGATGGCATTCGCCGCCGTACTCACCCACAACCTGGGCGTCTTCTTCGCCGGCCTCCTTGCCGCGGTCGCAATCACCGCGGTCAGCTTCGTCGTCAAGCCGCTGCGCAAGCCGCTCGCCGTGCGCAAGCAGAAGGCTCGTGAAGAAACCGTGTGGTACCGCTGGAGCCGCGTCGTGCAACGCCGTCCCTGGGTTGCACTCGTCTCGTCGACGCTCGTGCTCGTTCTCCTTGCGATGCCCCTCTTCGGCATCCGCCTCGGATTCGGCGACACGGGCAACCAGCCCGAGCGCACGACCGTACGCAAGGCCTACGACCTGCTCGCCGAGGGCTTCGGCCCGGGCGTGAACGGGCCGTTGTTCGTCACGGTGCAGGGCGACACCGCCGCATCACCCGACAAGTTCGCCGGTTTCGTCGACACCATCTCGCGCACCGACAATGTCGCGTTCGCCGTTCCGAGTCCGCTCGGCGAAGGTGCCGCGGTCAACGGTCAGGCCGTCGCGCTGGCGATCGTCTATCCGAAGAGCGCGCCGCAAGACGAGGCAACGACCGCGCTCGTTCACCAACTGCGCGACCAGGTCATTCCCGCCAGCGGCGTCGACGCCAAGGTCGGCGGATTCACCGCGGCGAGCGTCGACTTCTCCGACTACATCGGCGGACGTCTGCCGTGGCTGATCGGTGCCGTGCTCGTTCTCTCGTTCCTTCTGCTCATGGCGGTGTTCCGCAGCCTCCTCGTGCCGCTGAAGGCCGTCGTCATGAACCTGCTCTCGATCGGCGCGGCCTACGGCCTCATCGTCGCCATCTTCCAGTGGGGCTGGGGCAAGGATCTCATCGGCGTCGGCAAGGCCGGCCCGATCGAGGCATGGGCACCGATGATGCTCTTCGCCATCGTCTTCGGTCTCTCGATGGACTACGAGGTCTTCCTCCTCTCGCGCATCAAAGAGGAGTACGACGCGACCAAGGACAACGCCCGCGCGGTTGCCGACGGGCTCGCCGCGACGGCGCGCGTCATCACCGCCGCCGCACTCATCATGGTGTGCGTGTTCTCCGCCTTCGTGCTCGGCGACGACCGACAGCTGAAACTGTTCGGCCTCGGCATGGCGTTCGCGGTCTTCATCGACGCGACGATCGTCCGCATGGTTCTCGTCCCGGCGACGATGGAACTGCTCGGCGCGCGCAACTGGTGGATCCCGAAGTGGCTCGACCGTGTGCTCCCCCGAATCGACGTCGAGGGACACCACCTCACCATCGCCGAGTTGGACGACGAGGATCTGTTGTCGTCTTCCTCGAAGTGACGGAAATCCAAGCGGCGCAAGACTTCCGACGCGGTTACTTGACAATCAGTCGTCGTTTGACGTAGCCCATAACGCGTTATGAGCAAACCCCTCGTCATCGTCGAGTCACCGGCGAAGGCAAAGACCATCTCCCAATTCCTGGGCAGCGAATTCATCGTCCGCGCGTCGGTCGGTCACATCGCCGACCTCCCCAGCAAGGGTCTCGCGGTCGATGTCGACAACGATTTCAAGGCCGCCTACGAACTCACCGAACGCGGCCGCCAGGTGATCCGCGACCTGAAGGCCGACCTGAAGAACGCAAGCGTCGTCTATCTCGCAACCGACGAAGACCGCGAGGGCGAGGCGATTTCCGCCCACCTACGCGAGTACCTGAACCCCAAGGTCGACGTTCACCGCATGGTGTTCCACGAAATCACCAAGTCGGCCATCGCCGAGGCCGTCGCCAACCCGCGGAAGATCGACACCAAACTCGTCGATGCCGCCGAGACACGCCGCGTGCTCGACCGCTTGTACGGCTACGAGGTCTCCCCGGTGCTGTGGCGCCGCGTCAACCGCGGTCTGTCGGCCGGTCGCGTGCAGAGCCCCGCGCTGCGCCTGATCGTCGAACGCGAACGCGAACGCATCAACTTCCGGTCCGCGGACTACTTCGACATCGATGCCATCACCTCGTCGAGCCCGTCGTTCACCGCGCGTCTCACCGCGCTCGACGGAACGCGGGTCGCCACCGGCAAGGACTTCGACGACACGGGCACCGCGAAGAAGGACGTCGTCGTCGTGACCGGCGCCCGCGCCGGCCAACTGGTCGAGGGTCTGGCGGGCAAGTCGCTCGCCGTCACGAGCGTCGAGGACAAGCCCTACCGCTCGTCGCCGAAGGCACCGTTCATGACCAGCACCCTGCAGCAGGAAGCCGGTCGCAAACTGCGCCTGTCCGGCCGCCAGGTGATGAGCCTTGCCCAGAGCCTCTACGAGAACGGCTTCATCACCTACATGCGTACCGACTCGGTCGTCTTGTCGGCCGAGGCGATGGGCGAGATCCGCGACACGATCCGCAAGGTCTACGGCAACGACATGCTGTCGCCCCAGCCGCGCACCTTCAATTCGAAGGTGAAGAATGCCCAAGAGGCGCACGAGGCAATCCGCCCGGCCCTGCCGCTGCGGTCGCCCGAGCAGATCGAAGGACAACTGAAGTCCAAGCAGGAACTGGCGTTGTACCGCCTCATCTGGCAGCGCACCCTCGCGTCGCAGATGTCCGACGCCACCGGTGTCACCGTCAGCGTGAAGATGACCGCTGCCGCGGCCGACGGCACCACCTGCGAGTTCTCGGCCAGTGGCACGACCATCACGAAGAAGGGCTACCGCCAGGCCTACGAAGACCTCCCCGACGATGACTCCGATGACACCAATAAAGAGGTGTCCGAAGAGTCGGTCCTGTTGCCGCCGTTGAAGGCCGGCGACACCGTTGCGGTGGGCGAATGGGTCGCCAACGACCACGCCACCACCCCGCCGGCCCGCTACACCGAGGCCAGCCTGGTGAAGAAGCTCGAGGAAAAGGGCATCGGACGTCCGTCGACCTGGGCATCGATCATCTCGACGATGGTCGACCGCGGTGACTACATCCGCAAGAAGGGCACGGCGCTGGTCCCGACATGGACCGCGTTCTCGGTCATCCGACTGCTCGAGAACCACTTCTCGACCCTCATCGACTACGACTTCACCGCTTCGGTCGAAGAAGACCTCGACGCGATCGCCCGCGGCGAGCAGCAGAAGAACCACTGGCTGCACAACTTCTATTTCGGCGTCGCCGGCAACATCGAAAAGGAACCGGGCCTGAAGAAGATCGTCGCCGACAACCTCGACGAGATCGACGCCGCGGAAATCAACACCTTCGTCCTTGGCACGCACCCCGACACCGGTGACGACGTTGTCGTCAAGCCCGGCAAGTACGGGCCGTACGTTCGCAGCGGCGAGAACACCGCGGGCGTACCCGACACGATGACGCCCGAGGACCTCACGCTCGGAGTCGCTCTCGAATTGCTCGCGGCACCGAAGGGCGACGAGCCCATCGGCGAACTTCTCGGTCTCCCCGTCTTTGCCAAGACCGGCCGCTACGGCGCCTACGTGCAGTGGGGCACGCCCGACAACCTGCCCCCCGGTATGGAGAAGCCGAAGATGGTGTCGTTGTTCGCAACGATGAACGTCGAACGTCTCAGCATGAAGGACGCAGAAGATCTGCTCTCGCTCCCCCGCCTGGTGTGCAACGACCCCACCGACGGTGAACCGATCACCGCACAGAACGGACGCTTCGGCCCCTACATCTCGAAGGGCAAAGAGTCGCGCACTCTGCAGAACGAAGAGCAACTGCTCACCATCACCTGCGAAGAGGCTCTCGCGTTGCTCGCCCAACCGCGCACCTTCGGCGGCCGCGGACGTGCCGCACCGAAACCGCCTCTCAAGGAGTTCGGCAACGACCCCGTCAGCGGCAAGCCCGTCGTCGCCAAGGAAGGTCGCTTCGGTGAATACGTCACCGACGGCGAAACGAACGCGGGCCTGAAGCGGGGCGACATCCTCGCCGACATGACTCCCGAACGCGCCTACGAACTGCTGCAACTGCGCCGCGAGTACATCGCCGAGAACGGCGGTGCGCCGAAGAAACGCGTCGCCAAGAAAGCCGCTCCGAAGAAGGCAGCCGCCAAGAAGGCTCCCGCGAAAAAGGCCGCGGCAAAGAAAGCGCCGGCGAAGAAGAAAGTCGACAAGACTGACGACTGATGGGTCGGGGTCGCTACATCGCGTTCGAAGGTCTCGAGGGCTGCGGAAAGAGCACGCACGTCAAGCGACTCGCCGAAACGCTCGGCGCCGTTGCCACGCGTGAACCAGGTGGCACCCGCATCGGCTCGATGCTGAGGGAAATCCTCGCCGACCCCGAGAACACCGACATCGACCCGCGCACCGAGCTGCTTCTGATGACGGCAGACCGCGCACAGTTGATGAGCCAAGTCATCGAACCCGCACTTGCGGCCGGCCAACACGTCGTGTCCGACCGCAGCGTGTACTCGACGCTCGCCTACCAGGGCTACGGCCGCGGACTCGGCGTCGACGAAATCAAGCGCATCAACGAGTGGGCCCTCCAACAAACCCTCCCCGACATCGTGGTCTGGATCCGCATCCCCCGCGACGAAGCAGAACGACGTCTCGCCAAGCGCAACCTCGACCGTTTCGAACGCGAAGGCGCCGACTTCTTCGCGCGCATCGCCGACGGCTTCGCCGAAATGGCCGCCGCCGATCCAACGCGTTGGATTCTCATCGACGGCATGCTGCCGAAGGACGACGTCCAGGCCGCCATCCACGCCGCCGTCGCACCACGTCTCACAATCTGACCCTTGATTCTCTGTCAAACTGTGTCGAAACAGGGGGTCTCCATGTCCAAGAAGATGGTTCTCAGCGTTGGCTTGGCGCTTGCATTCGGGTTTGCGTCGTGTGGTGGTTCCGACAGCGGTGGCGCACTCGGCGACGCCGTGTCCGCTGCCCTGAAGGAATCTGCGTCAGCGCCGGACTCCCCCATCAAGGTCGACGACAAGATGATCGGGTGCGTCAAGGACGCGGTGCTCGGTGACGATGCCCGGCGCGAAAAGCTTCAGACCGCGCTCGACGGTGGCGCCAAGGGCGAAGACCTGCTGAACGCCGCCGGCGACGCCGAGTCGGACAGCGACATGACAAAGATGATGCTCGGCTGCTTCAGCTCGACACAGATGGTCGACATGATGGTCACCGAAATGGTCGACTCGGCCAATGCGACCGACGAGAACAAGAAGTGCCTCGCCGACGAGTTCGACAAGATCGACAAGGACGAATTGGTCGACGGTCTGAT
>CAYFNP010000100.1:0-6052 GCA_964344425.1 uncultured Bifidobacterium sp.
AAGTGGGGCCGCATCGTCGCCATCACGTCGATCTCGGTCAAACAACCGATCGCCAATCTCGCGTTGTCGAATACCGCGCGCGCCGGTGTCACGGGTTACCTGAAGTCGCTTGCACGCGACGTCGCCGCCGAGGGCGTCACGGTGAATTCGGTGCAACCCGGCATCCATCTCACCGACCGCATCAAGGACATCTCGGGCAACACGTTGTCGGCCGCCGCGTTCGGCATTCCTGCGGGTTTCATCGGCGACCCCGGCGACTTCGGCGAGATCTGTGCGTTCTTCGCCAGCGAACAGGCGAAGTACATCACGGGTGCCCACCTGAACGTCGACGGCGGCCAGTACGCCGGCCTCCAATAACCCCGAGGGTTCTCGGTGCGTTTGGACTCGGAAAACGGGTAATTTCGCACCGAGATTCCTGTTGAGAGGGTGAGGCGCAGTGTTCGTTCACAACGTGATGTTCAAATGGAAGCCGGGCACGACCGAGGCGAACATCGCCGAAATGAAGGCCGCGCTTGCAACCCTGCCCGCCGCGGTTCCGTCGATTCGGTCGTACATCTTCGGTAGCGATCTCGGCATGGGTGCGCACGGCAACAGCTGGGACTTCGCGATCGTCGCTCAGTTCGACGACGAGGCGGGTTGGCGGGCCTACATGGACCACCCGGTTCATGCCAAGGTGCGCGACGAGTCGCTGGCTCCGCGGATAGCCGAACGGGCCTCGGTGCAGTTCACCTACTGATCGCGTCGGGTTCTCGGTGCACCAAGTAGCAAAAACCGAGTCGATTCACACCGAGATGCGTTTGGATTCGTAGCGGTTCCAGAATCGGAACGCGATGAGCACGTAGGCGACGCCGAGGATTCCGTCAAAGACGAAGTGTTCGCCGAAGTAGACGAGCGACGTCATCATGAGAATGGGAAAAATCACGACGATCGGCCGCAACCACTTCGGCATCTGGTTGGCGAAGAACAGCACGACGAGCAACGAGAACGCGACGTGCAAACTCGGTACGGCGGCGACCGGGTTCACGATCTCACGGCCGCGTTCGATCACCTTCGACACGGTGTCGAGGCCAAGGTGAGTCCAACCGCGCACGGTCGGTCGTGCAATCGGGTCGATACCGCCCTCCCTTGCAACCATCCACGGAGGTGCGGCCGGGAAAACGACGAACGTTGCAACGCCGAGGAACAACACCGTGGCAAGGCGTCGCACGTAGCGCACCCACTTGTCGCGGTCGCGTGCCCACAATGCGATGGCGACACCCATCGGCACGCAGAAGTGGGTGAAGTAGATCAGTGATGCGGCAACGTCGTACCACCGCACCGAGCCCGGTTCGTAGAACTTCCGCTGCATCCACACGTTGGGGTCGGTGCCGAAGAACAGCAGGCGGTCGATGTCGCGCGGAAGCGTGTGGTTGACGGGGAATCCCAGCTGGTCGGCGGCACCGCGCGAGTAGTCGTAGGCGAACCACATCGCCACGAACACGGAGAAGTCGCGCAGCATCGTGAGCCAGATGCGTCGCGGGCGGCCAACGACACCGCAGACGAAGCCGCCGAAGACCCATGAGAGAACCGCGATGCGGTCGGTCGGAAGTCCCCAGACGAACGCCGACCAAACGAAGGCGGCGACGTAGGCAACGAACGCGACAGTCCGGACGTGCCGGAGATCAATTGAGCGAATCTCGGTTCACCATGTAGCAAAAACCGAGTCGAATCACACCGAGAACCCTGGGGGTTACTTGGAGGACTCTTCGAGCGCGCGACGTACGAGCACCTTGGCAAGGTGTTCGCGGTACGCGGCCGTTGCATTCAGGTCGGACTGTGGTTCGGCTTGTGCGGCGGCCTGCTGGGCGGCATCGGCGACCGAAGCACCCGAGGCGAGAGCCGACGACACGCTGGTGGCGAGCACCGGCGTCGAACCCATGTTGACCAACGCGACGCCCGAGTCCTTGCCGCGGCGCCACGCTGCGACACCGACGATGGCCCAGTCCTGGGCGCGACGGTTGAACTTCTGGAAGCTCCATCCTGCGCCGTTCATCTTCGGCACGCGGATTTCGGTGAGCATCTCGTCGGGGTTCAACGCGCTCTCGAGGAAGCCCTTGTAGAAATCGCGCGCGGCGATTTCGCGAGTTCCCGAAGCGCCCTGCACCACGTACGTCGCGCCGAGCGCGAGTGTCGTTGCGGGAAGGTCGGACGCCGGGTCGGCGTGGGCAATCGATCCGCCAATGGTGCCGCGGTGACGAACCTGCGGGTCGCCGACGTGTGAAGCAGCGTGCGCGAGCAGCGGCACGTGCTGGGCGAGCACGGGAGACTTCTCGACGTCCATGTGCCGGGTGAGCGCACCGATGGCGATGTGGTCACCGGCGTCGCGGATGTACGACAGGTCGGAGAGTCGTCCGATGTCGACGAGGACGCCCGGCTGGGCGAGACGCAACTTCATGAGCGGAAGGAGCGAGTGTCCACCCGCGAGGAACTTGGCGTCATCGCCGTATTGGGACACGAGGCTGATGGCCTCGGCCGCCGATGAAGCGCGCTTGTAGTCGAAGGCTGCGGGAATCATCACTTACCACCCTTTGCACAGGCGAGAACCGACTGGATGATGTTGTGGTAGCCGGTGCAGCGGCAGAGGTTGCCCTCGAGGCCGACGCGGACTTCCTCTTCGGTCGGGTTCGGGTTCTCGCGGAGGAGAGAAATTGCGGCCATGACCATGCCGGGCGTGCAGTAGCCGCACTGAAGGCCGTGGTTCTGCATGAAGGCCTCTTGCATCGGGTGCATCTTGCCGTCCTTGGCAAGACCCTCGATGGTGGTGACGTCGCAACCGTCGGCCTGCGCGGCGAGCACGGTGCAGCTCTTCACGGCCTCGCCGTTCATGTGCATCGAACACGCGCCACAACTCGATGTGTCGCAACCGATGTTGGTTCCGGTGAGAGCGAGGTTCTCGCGGACGTACTGGATGAGAAGTGTGCGCGGTTCGATGTCACTCTCGTGCTTCTTGCCGTTCACCGTGACGCTGATCTTCATGCTTCCCCTTGCTGCCCTGTGCTTCCCCGTAACTACCCGTGGCGATGTCTACCCGCCGACGAGAGACCCCTATCTTGCCCCAAACCCGACCGTGACCAAGCAGCCGGCTCGGGTCGATTTTCGACCCGCCTCACTCCTTTTCCAGCGACGACAGGCCGCGGTAGGCGAAGGCGAGCGTGAGGATCGACCCGCCGACAAGGGCGACGAGGCCGCCCCAAATGCCGCTCCAGGTGGCGTCGCCGAGGAAGCCCTGTCGTGACAGGCGCAGGACGTTGGTGGCGGGGTTGACCCGGGCCACGCCGTGCAGCCAGCCGGTCATGACGAAGAGCGGAGTCTGTGCGCTCGACAGGAACATGACGAGGAACAGGGTCAACTGCATGATCGCCGCGCCGCGCATGTCGCGGAACCGGTAGGCGATGCCGAGACCCCATCCGGCCGACGCCGTGGCGAGACCGAGTGACGCGACGTAGAGGCACACGAGACCGATGACGGGGTCGGTGAGTCGCGCGCCGAAGCCGTAGCCGACGATGACCACCATCGTGACGACGATGATGGTGCGGATCCATGTCATGAAGAGCGGGCCGAGGATCAACGACGTGCGCGGGGTCGGCGACATGCGCATGCGGTCGAAGAAGCCCGTTTCGATGTCTCGGATCGTTGTGAAGCCCAGACCGACTCCGGCGAACGCCGATCCCATGATGACCGCGAGCGGCAGGTACCAGTTGATGCTGCGGTCGGTGGGGAAGCCCGGCAACCTGGTGATGGCGAAGAAGGTGCCCGAGAACGAGATCGCCTGGAAGATCGGCATCGCGAGCGTGGGGATGAACGTCGATGGCAGGCGGCGCATGTTGCGCAACCCGCGGGTGGACAGCGCCCGCGACGAACGCATGGTCGACAGATGTGTGATGGTCATTGTGCGGCCACCCTCTTGGCCAGCGCGCGCAGCGCGATCGTGAAGGAAACGATGCCGATGCCGACGGGTACGAGCAGCGCCTTGGCGCACGCCGACGCAGTGAACCCGTCGATGCACAGGTCACGCAGACCCTCGATGAGGTATGAGATCGGATTCGCGTTCGCGATGTGCCGGTACGCGCCGCTCATCGTCTGACGAGGAAAGAACGCGCTCGAGAAGAAGAGCGCGATGAACACGAGGGGGAAGATTCCCTGCACGGCTTCGGACGAACCTGTGCGCAGCGCCATGGCTGCCATGAAACCAGCGACGGAAATCGCGGTGAGGCCGCCGGCGATCAACATGACGACGGCACCCGGAAGCCCACCCTTCACGCTGAGGCCGAACGGAATGAGCAGCAAGGTGAAGATCAACGTCTGCGTTGCGCCGTACGCGGCGGCACCCATCAGGCGACCGAGAAGGATGCCGAGCCGCGAGGTCGGTGACGCGAGGAGACGGAAGAAGAAGCCGTTCTCGATGTCGGTCGCGAGAGCAGAACCGCTTTGCACCGACCCGAAGAGAACGCCTTGGACGATGGTCCCGGCGAGGCTGAAGTCGAGGAACGAGTCGACCTTCGGGAAACCCGGCAGTGCGGTGGCGCGGCCGAACGACGAAGTGCCGAGTGCAGCGAAGAACAACGGGAAGATCATCGACGGCACGACGAGCGCGGGCTGGCGGATGAGCGCGATGATCGAACGCTTCGACATTGCCGCCGTTTGGCGCAGCGAGGTGAGGCGTGCCGGTACCGCGGCAGGCGTGAGCGTGGCGGTCACGACTTTTCGCCTTCGAGGCGGTGGCCGGTTGCCTCGGCGAACACGTCGTCGAGGCTCGGTTCGTTCAGCTCGAGGTGGTGCACGGCGATTCCGTTGTCGTCGAGTCGGCGCACGACGTCGGTGACGGCTCGCGCGCCGGCGGTGAGGCCGACGCCCAAGGTGCCTTCGGCTGTCGGGCGCAGTTCGCCGAATTCAGCGAGCACCCGCGCCGTGGTGTCGGTGTGCTGCGCATCGACCACGACCAACAGCGTCGGTGCGCCGACCTTCGCCTTCAGCTCGCGCGGAGCACCCTCGCGGACGATCTTGCCGCCGTCGATGATGGCGATGCGGTCGGCCAATTGGTCGGCCTCTTCGAGATACTGCGTGGTCAGCAGGACGGTTGTGCCCTCGGAGTTCAGTCGACGCACCTCGTCCCACAGTGTGAGGCGGCTCATCGGGTCGAGGCCGGTCGTTGGTTCGTCGAGGAAAAGGACCGTCGGTTGGTGGATGAGCGACAGCGCGAGATCGAGACGGCGGCGCATGCCACCCGAGTACGTGCCGACACGCCGGTCGGCTGCGGCCGTGAGGCCAACGCGCTCGAGAAGTTCGCCCGCGCGAGTCTTCACCGACGACGGTGCGAGGCCGTACAAGACGGCCTGCAGTTCGAGCAGTTCATTGCCCGTCATCAGCGGGTCGATCGCCGCGTCCTGCAATGCAACACCGATGCTGCGGCGCACCTTGTCGGCTTCGCGCACGATGTCGAAGCCCGCAACGCGTGCCGTGCCCGCGGTGGGACGCAACAGCGTCGTCAACATGCGCACTGTTGTCGACTTTCCCGCGCCGTTCGGCCCGAGGAAACCGAAGATCTCGCCTTCGCGCACTTCGAGGTCGACACCGTCGACAGCGCGAACAGGATCGTCCGACGAACCGAAGTGCCGGACGAGACCGGACGCGACGATGGGGGAATTCGATGACATGGGGGGATCCGTTCTGCCCACCGACGATCAACGCCGACGGGCAGTCAGACCCTACGCCTGTTGAAGAACTTTTGGCGCAAGCGCCGCCGGGTTACTTCTTTGCGGAAGCGATTGCCGACCAGACGCGCTCGGCGGTCAGTGGCATGTCGATGTGACGAACGCCCAGGTGCAGCACCGCGTCGACGACGGCCGATTGGACCGACGGAGTTGACCCGATGGTTCCCGACTCGCCGATGCCCTTGGCGCCGAGCGGGTTCAGGTAGGTCGGGGTCTCCATGTGCACGACCTCGAAGCTCGGCAGTTCGGCCGCCGAGATGAACGCGTAGTCGGCGAGGTTCGACGTGATGGGGTTGCCGTCG
>CAYFNP010000101.1:0-6050 GCA_964344425.1 uncultured Bifidobacterium sp.
GGGTATCGCCATATGACGGCGCCACGTGGACCGATCCTGCGGACATCGACATCGATCACGTCGTCGCGCTCAACGAGGCATGGCAGTCCGGCGCTTACGCCTGGACCACCCAACAACGCACGCTGTATGCGAACGATCTCACCGATTCGCGAACGCTGATGGCCGTGACCGATTCCGTGAACCAACAGAAGTCCGACAAGGATCCAACCGAGTGGTTGCCGCCGCTCGCGTCGTATCGCTGTACGTATCTGGTGAACTGGATCGCGGTGAAGGCGCGCTGGTCGTTGCGCATGGACCAATCCGAATACGACACCGTGAAGGCCGGCGTCTCGGGTTGCGCCGTCAATTCATCGATCGTGGCGGCACTTCCGACAACGGTTCCCGTGGTCGCGACGCCGCAAACGACGACTCAGGCGGCGACCCAGACGACGGCGGGCCAAGCGACCGTGTATGTGAGTCCAGGGGCGTTCTGTTCGCCCTATGGCGCCACGGGCCAGTCATCGAGCGGGGTCACGTACACGTGCAAACCCTCGGATACCGAAGCCCGCAACAGGTGGCGTCGGTAGCCCTCGCCGATAACCTCACAGACCTATGTCGAAGAAGACCAAGAAGCGCAAGGCCCGTCTCCGTCGCTCGAAGGCCAACCACGGCAAGCGCCCGAACATGGGTCGCGGCTGATCCGCCGGCCCGCGATCACGTCTTTCGCATGACATTCATCGCCGACCTCGTTGTCGGCGGGTCTCCCGAACCGTGGGAGGCACTGGGGTTCGCTCGACTCTCGCACGAGGGTTCGCGAACCCTTTTTTCATTGTGCGACGTTCGTCTTGTCGTCGACTCGGAACGGTCGCCGGGAATGGTGGATTGGGTTCTTTCCGACGAACCATTCAGCGGGCCCGCTGGTGACATCGGCTGTTTGGGCGTCGACCACGTCGTCTGGCGCACGAACGACCTCGATGCAACGTGTGATGAAGTCACGCGTCTCACCGGTGCGCCGCGCAAGCGCATCCGCGACGCGGGCAACGGCACCGTGCAGGGATTCCATCGCGTCGGCCCCGTCGTGGTCGAAGTGGTGGCAGGTACAACCGCGGTCGACGACCCGGGCCTGTGGGGTTTCGTCGTCAACGTGGCCGATCTCGACTCGCTGTGCAATCGGGTCGGCCCCGATGTTGTCGGTGCGCCGAAGGCTGCGACCCAGCCCGGACGTCGCATCGCCACCGCGCGATCGGCCGCTGGTCTGGGTGTGCCCTTCGCCCTGATGGACGTTCAGTAGTCGTCGTCTTCTGCGGCGAGGAACGTGGTTCCTTCTTCGCACGTGTCGAGCAGCGGACACCAACGGCAGGCGTAGCTGGTCTTCTTCGTCGGTGGCCGACGTTGGCGGTCGAGTTCGTCGATCAGTTGCGCACCCTCGACGAGGCGGCGCACCGCGGCGCGCAGGGTGTCGACAGTGACGGGTTCGGTGTCGACACGTTGTGAGTCGACTGCGAACGTTGCGGTGAGGCGGGGGGTCTGGCGTGACTTCAGGGTTTCGGCCAGTGCGTAGAACCGCAGGTCCTCGCGGTACGAGGCGTTCATGCGTCCGGTCTTCAGGTCGATGATGACCTTGCTCCCCGGTGCACCGATGGTGAGGTCGGTGCGTGCGGTCAGCAGAATCGAACCGTCGCACAGATACACCTTTGCGTTCGACTCGACAACGGGCCGCCACTCGGGTTTCAGCGGCGGGAACGAATCCTCGTATTTCGTCACGAGGTCGATGACCGTTGCGCGAAGTTCCGCCTGCTCGGCCGGTGACAGCGACGCCACGTAGTCGGATGCCGATCCGCGTTCGGATTCGACGATGCGATCGAGGGCGTCGTCGACGATTTCGGACGGCGTGCGCGGAGAGCGAAGGTTGATGAGCAGCTCGATTGCCTTGTGCAGAACCGTGCCGCGCACGAGGGGAAGTGACCACGCGAATTTCCCGCGGTTGGCGACGTGCTGTGCTTCGCACGCGTGCACGCTGTTCAACGTGTGCTTCGCGATGACGAGTGGCTTGTCCTTTGAGTAGTTCAGCGCGACGGGTTCGAGGGCGTCGGTGACGTGGGCCTCGATTTCTTCGGCCAGTTCGGGCGGCGATGGCACGAAGTCGGGCTTTTTTGCCAGCGCGTCGAACACCATCTGTTGGATGGGATTGAGAAGGTCGTCGGCCACGCCACGACACTAGAAGTGGCGTGTCACACCCCGTTGGCATCATCTCTCCGTGGCTGCGGCGGAGATGAACAACACGACCTTCGTCAACGCGGCCAATCTGCTGGGCGCCGTTGCCGGGCGGTTCGGTCTCATTGCGCCGGGTTTCCGCACACCACCGCGCATCGTTGGCGTTCAACGCACGGTCAGGCGTCGCGCGGGGGGCGGTCTCGTCGCAGTCGCCGTCAAGGGCCGCCCGATGGCGGCCGTGCTCGCCGACATGATCGAAGGCGTCGTCGTGGTCAACAACCTCGTGCCACCCGAATCCGACACGGTTCGCGCGGCGTTGTGGTCGGCCGTCACGCAGCTCTTGGTGTCCGCCGACAAGACCCCCGCGGGCGCTCAGGTTCGCCACGTAGCCTGACGTCACTGCCCGGGTGGCGGAATTGGCAGACGCGGGGGGCTTAAACCCCCCTGGCCCGAAAGGGCCGTGTGGGTTCGAGCCCCACCCCGGGCACGTTCAGACTTCTGCTTGCGACCTGCGTGGCCAAAGAACCACGATTGCGATGAAGGCGACGATGCCCATCGCAAACAGGAATCCGTAGGCGCGGCGGAACGGCGCAACGGGGTCGTCGCCCGCGCCGCTCATCGTTGCGACAACTGCCGCGACGCCGATCGCGCCGGACAGAAAGCGCCCGGTGCTGAACGTTGCATTGCCGGTGGGGAAGTCGGCCGGGTCAAGATCGACAAGGGCGGCGGCATTGAGGAACGAGAACAACAACCCCATGCCGATGCCCGTGAGTATGAGTCCCGGGAACATGCGACCCCAGTAGTTCGGTGTCGCGTGGGTGGTGAACGCGAACCAGGTCGTCGCCGCGAGCAGCGACACCGCGCCGGTGGTCAGCAACTTGCGGTAGCCGAACCGGTTGACGAGGCGTGACGAAAGAATCGCGCCGCCGCCGCCGAGAACCGGTGTGGGTGACATCGCGAGACCAATACCCCATGCGTCGTACTTCCACAGTCCGCCGAGAACGAGCGGCCACAGCAGCCACACGGACATGCCGACCATCGAGACGGCGACGTTGGCGATATTGGCCACGCGGAAGGTCGGCACCGAGAACAACCTGACCGGCAAGAACGGACGCGGGTGCGACTTCGACCGGGTGACGAGGACGGGAATGAGAACGATCGCGATCACGAAAACGCCGATCGTCTTCCAGTCGGTCCAGCCCCACGTGTTGCCTTCGACCAGGCCGAGCGCGACGAGTGCCGTGGCCAAAGTGCCCGAGATCATGCCCGGTATGTCGGGCAACCCGACGGAGGTCGTGCCCTTGGGTGCGGAGAGTTGGCCGTCGGCGCGAAGCAGGAGAGTGAGGCCGAACGTGATGAGCATGAGTCCGAAGGGCACGACGAAAATCAGTCGCCATTGGCCACCGGTGATGAGGGCGCTGCTGACGATCGGTGCCGTTGTCGAGCCGATCGGAAACGCACCGGTCCACACTCCCATGGCGAACGCGCGCCTGCTGTCGGGCCAACCGACGAGTGCGACCGCCACCGATGCGGGGACGACGAACGCGCCACCCACACCCTGAAGCGCGCGGCCCGCAACCAGCACGGCGACGTTCGGAGCGACGATGCAGACGATCGAAGCCAGCGCAAAGATGATCACGCCGATGCGGAACGCCCGTAGGGCGCCGAGTCGCGCAGCGGCGACGCCGCCGAGCATCGTGAGGGCGGCGATGACGATGGAGTAACCCGACAGGGCCCACGAGAGCGACGAAAGACTTGCGTTGAAGTCCTTTTTGATCAGCGGCACGGCGAGGTTCGTTCCCGTGACGGCGAAGGGG
Source organism: uncultured Bifidobacterium sp. (assembly GCA_964344425.1). GTDB lineage: Bacteria > Actinomycetota > Acidimicrobiia > Acidimicrobiales > Ilumatobacteraceae > F1-20-MAGs119. The sequence continues at coordinate 4,011 of CAYFNP010000101.1, forward strand.
AGCGCCATCATTCCCAACATCGATGTGGCAAGGCCGATAGAGGCGACGCGCGGCAACGGCTCGTGAACCTGGTCCCCCGACACGCGTCGAGTCTGACACGTTCGACCGCGAACTAAAAAAGTTCGCGTGCGAGGGCAGAGAAGCTGGCCTCGGTGAAGGGGCTCACTTCGATGCGGTCAACACCGGCGTCGGCAAGCCGCATCATCGAGGTGGCCACCTTGCCGGGTGCGCCGTAGAAGCCGCCGAGGAACGAGTCGCCGAGAAGTGCCTCGACGCCCTTCGTACGGTCGTCGTCGCCGGCTGAGCAGAGAATGAACACGCTGAGCGGCACGGTCGGGTTCACGTCGCGGATTTGTTTGACGAGGTCGTGCAGGTGTGATTCGGGCACGGTGGCCATCGCGGGAAGGTTGACGGCGCCGTCACGCGTGATGTTCGAGATGAGTTTCACTTCGACGCGGTCGGCGATCGGTGCGATGTTACGGATCGTGCGCGGGCCACCGAGCGAGCACACCAAGGGCGGTGCGCCCTCGGGTGGAATCGGGCCAAGTCGCGGCACGTCGATGTTGTAGTGCTTGCCCTCGAACTTGCATGCGCCGGTGTCGAAGAACTGACGCACGATCTTCGCGGCCTCGATGAAGCGCGTCGCGCGGATCGCGGGCTCGGGGTAGTCGATGTCGGCACCGAGTGCTTCAGCCTTTTCCCAGCCGGCTCCGAGACCGGCCTCGAAGCGTCCGTGGGAAATTCGCTGCAACTGCAGCGAGGCCTGTGCGAACTCGACCGGCGAGCGGAAGAGGTTGTTGGCGAATGACGACGTCAGCTTTGCCTTGGTCGTGGCTCCGGCCATGGCGGCAAGGGTCACCCACACGTGCGGGTAGGTCTTCGTTGGGCTGAAGAAGTGGTCGGCGCAGCCGAGGACCTGCCAACCCTCGGATTCGCGAAGCTGCGCCCACGCGACGGGGTCGATTTCGGCGTCCATTAAGTTCGCGATGAATTCCACCGTCCCACCCTATTCTCTTGTCGTGAACCCGTTCCTTGTCGCGGCGACGTCATCGGTCGACGGCATCGTCGACGACATCGGGCGTTTGGTGCGGATCGAGTCGCCGTCACGCGATGTCGAGCGTGTGGCGGCAAGTGCTGCGGCAGTTGCCGATCTCATCGCAACGCTGACCGGCCTCCGTGCCGAACTCGTCGCGTCGCCGGTTGGTCCGCACGTGGTTGTGCGCGCCACGGGTCGCGCGCGGGTGATGTTGCTCGGACACCACGACACGGTGCACCGTGCGGGCACCATCGACGAGCGACCGTTTTCGACGTCCGACGGCGTCTTGCGCGGTCCGGGAGTCTTCGACATGAAGGCCGGCATCGTTCAGGCACTGCACGCGGTCAGGATTTTGCGCGAGTCCGGGTCCGACGTGTCGGGCGTGTCGATGTTGTTCACCGCCGACGAAGAAATCGGTTCGAAGACCAGTAGGGCCATGATCGAGGAAATGGCAACCGGTGTCGAGGCGGTCCTGGTGCTCGAACCGAGTGCCGATGGTGGTGCGTTGAAGACTGCGCGCAAGGGAACGGGCACGTTCGAGGTGATGATCGAGGGTCGCGCGTCGCACGCCGGACTCGAGCCCGAGAAGGGCATCAACGCTCTGGTCGAATTGGCGCATCAGGTGCAACTCATCAACGGATTCGGCCGACCCGAACTTGGCACAACCGTCACACCCACCGTCGCCACGGCGGGCACGACCGACAACACCGTGCCCGATCGTGCGGTCATCCTGGTCGATGCGCGCGTCGTCGTTCCCGAAGAAAAGGCGCGGGTCGAGTCGCTGATGCAGTCGCTCACGCCGGTCGTTGCCGGTGCGCGTATCTCGGTGTCGGGTGGCCTTGATCGGCCTCCGCTTCACGAGTCGATGTCGGCTGAACTCTTCGATCTTGCCCGCGACGTGGCGCGCGAGATCGACGGACGGTCGCTCGATGGTGTCGCCGTTGGTGGCGGTTCCGACGGCAACTTCACGGCCGCGATCGGCGTGAAGACACTCGACGGTCTCG
>CAYFNP010000102.1:0-6038 GCA_964344425.1 uncultured Bifidobacterium sp.
GCGATGGCCGCCGCGCGTGGTTCGTTGGTTGCTCACCGGGTTGCCGTGCCCGCATCGTTCGTCGGTGTCATCGCAACCCCGCCGCGACGCAAGAGTTCGGCCGTTGCCTCGATCGATTCCAGATAACCCGACATCGTGCGCTGCCGTGGTTCGGGAACGACGTGGGTGACACCAACCTCGCGGTAGTGGTCGAGCTCGGCGAGGATGAGGTCGTTGTCGTCTTCGAGTGCGTCCCAGCGTGTGCGCATCGAGATCTCGTAGTCGGCTTCGGGTCGACCCGCGCGCAGAACGTCGACACGTTTCTTGGTCTCGTCGGGGGTGAGGAAAGCGCCGTGCCAGCCGTCGCCAACGGCGATCGCCCTGCGCAGGGCGACGTCGGCGTGTCCGCCGATCCAGATGGGGATGCGTCGTGCCGGCTGGGGTTTGGCGCGGATCGAGCGCATGTGGATGTCGTGGACGGGAAAGTCGACGGTGATGTGGTCGTTTTCCCAGACGTGGCGCAGGATTTCGATTGCTTCGTCGGTGCGGGGCCCGCGTTCGTCGAAGGGAACACCGATGGCGTCGAACTCGGCCTTCAGCCATCCGGCTGCCGTGCCGAGGATGAAGCGACCACCGCTCATCAAGTCGATGCTGGCGATCGACTTGGCGACGTGCACCGGGTTGCGCATCGGCAGCACGAGCACGGTCGTTCCGAGACCCACGCGGGTCGTGGCTGCGGCGACCCAGGCAAGTGCGGCCAGTGGCTCGTACACATATGCCGAAGGGGGATACTCGGCGCCGGTGGGGACGACGAGGTGATCGCTGACCCACACGTCGGCGTAACCCAGCCGTTCGGCGAGTTGTGCTGCGGCGGTCATCGCTTCGCCCGATGCGGCGGGCCCGGCTTGGGGCAGATGGATGCCGGCGGTCATGGCGTTCGTTCCCACGGCGACGACGTTACGACATTTTCGACATCGGTGTCGAAAATGGTACGTTCGGCTCATGGCGGGGGACGTGCAGGGCGGCGACATCTTCATCGAGACGGCCGAAGGGTCGATGGAGACCTACGTGACGGCTCCCGTCGGCGCGACCGGGTCGTTGCCCCTCGTCGTGTTCCTGATGGACGCGCCCGGCAAACGCCCGTTGTTGCACCACATGGCCGATCGCATCGCGGCCGAGGGATACCACGTGATGCTGCCGAACCTGTATTACCGCATGACTCCGGGATTCCAGTTGGACTTTGCGAGCAAGGAGTCTTTTGCGCGGATGAGCGAGTTGATGCGCGCAGTCGGCAACAACATGGTTGTGCGCGATGTCGAAGCATTGGTTGCGCATGCGGCGAACCAGCCGGGTGTCGACACGTCGCGCGTGGGGGTCGTCGGCTACTGCATGAGCGGCCCGTTCGCGTTGTTCACCGCAGCGCGGCTGGCCGACCGCGTGCGCGCTGCAGCGTCGTTCTACGGGGTGCGTTTGGTCACCGACAAGGACGACTCGCCGCACGCGAATCTGGGGGCGGTGCGCGGCGAGATCTACGTCGCCTGTGCCGAACACGACGACTACGTGCCGCTGACGATGGTCGACGAGTTCGAGGCCGCGGTTGTGAAGTCGGGGGTGCGTGGTCGAGTCGAACGGTTCTGGGGAATGCACCACGGCTTTGCGTTCACCGATCGTCCCCAGCACGACGCCGACGGCGAACGTCGGCACTGGGATGAATTGCTCGGCCTGTTCGCCCGCAATCTGAAGAACCCGTGAAGGAGAAGCAATGAGCCAGATGATCGTCCTTGCCGGTGTCGGCGAATTCGAAACACGCGAGGGACGCGACGAGTGTTTGCGCACCGGCGCCCCGCTGCAGGCGGCGACGCGGGCCGACGAACCCGGTTGTCTCGCGTACTACTTCGCGCCGGACCCCGTGAACGAACGGGTGATGGTGGTGTGGGAGCTGTGGGCCGACGAAGAATCATTGGCTGCGCACTTTGTGCACCCCAACTATCTCAACATGGGTGCCAATTTCGCCAAGTACGGCTGGGTCAAGGGCGACTTCAAGAAGTACCGGGTCGATCGTGTGTCGGCGGTGTACGACGAGAACTTCCGCCCGCGGGCCGACTTCTTCTGACCGGGGTGTTGCGCACATGGGTGATTACACGCGCGTCGAGCCCGTCGAGGGTCACGTCGGTCGGGTGGTTCTGAACCAACCGCCGAACAACTTCTTCAGCGTCGGCATGATCGGTGAGATTGCCGATGCGCTCGAGGCGTTCGACGTCGACAATGACTGCCGGGTCGTCGTGCTGTCGGCCGAGGGGAAACACTTCTGCGCGGGTGCCGATTTCTCGCGCCGCGATGCGCGCGACGACACGGGTGAGTTGTATCGAATGGCGGTGCGGCTCTTCCGTACGCGCAAGCCCGTCATTGCGGCGGTACAGGGTGCTGCCATCGGGGGCGGACTCGGCGTCGCGATGGCGGCCGACTTTCGTTTCGTTTCGCCCTCGGCACGACTGAGTGCGAATTTCGCCCAATTGGGTTTCCACCACGGTTTTGGTCTCTCGGTCACGTTGCCGCGGGTGGTCGGCGCGCAGCGCGCGGCCGATCTGCTGTTCACCGGCCGCCGGGTCGCCGGCGACGAAGCGGTGGCCCTTGGTTTGGCCGACAGGTTGGTCGACGATGCGGAACTGTCCGCGGCGGCAGTCGACTATGCGCGGTCCATCGCTTCGTCTGCTCCGCTCGCGGTCGAGTCGATCCGGGCAACGTTGCGCGGCGACATTGCCGATCGCGTTGCCGCCGCAACCGAACACGAATTGGCCGAACAGTTGCGCCTGCGTGCGACGAACGATTTCGCCGAGGGTGTGCGGGCAACCGCTGAACGTCGGCCGGCAAGGTTCACTCGGTCATGAAAACTCCGAATCAGCTCGTGAGCGGGGTCATCCTGGCGGCCGACACGATGAGCGCCGACGACCTGTTGTCCACCGTGCACAGGCTCGAGGAGCTGGGTTACGACACGGCCTGGGTGACCGACATGTACGGCCGCGAGATCTACGTGACGGCCGCATGGTTGCTGGCACGAACCTCAAGGATTCGCATCGCGTCGGGCATCGCCCACATTTACGGTCGTGACGCGATTGCCTCGGCGCAGGCCGGTCGCACGTTGTCGGAACTCTCGGGCGGCCGTTTCGTCCAGGGCGTGGGTGTTTCGCACCCGATCGCGGCGACGATGCGTGGTCTCGAATGGGAGAACCCCGTGTCGAAGGCGTCGTCGTACCTCGCTGCAATGCGGGGAGAAACGCCGCTCAGTATCCGCGCTTCGGCCGACTCGGTGCCGCTGTATCTGGCCGCACACGGCCCGAAGATGCTCGGAGTGGCGGCGCAGTTCGCGGACGGCGCGAACATCTACATGCAGCTGCCCGAGTACATGTCGTTTGCGCGGTCGGTGCTGGGGCCCGACAAGTCGTTGACCGTCGTGTTGCCGTGCTGTCTGACCGACGATCGCGACGTGGGTCTTGCCGCCGGACGCATGGCGTTGTCGATCTACCTTCCGCTGCCGGCGTACCAACGCCAGTGGGCCAAGCAGGGCTTCGACGAGTCCGACTGGTCGGGCAAGGGCAGCGACCGGCTGGTCGAGGCGTACGTGCCGTGGGGCGGGGTCGAAGCAATTGCCACACGGATGCGCGAATACCTCGATGCCGGGGCCTCCGACATCGTCGTTTCCTCGATGCCGACCGACCGCCGCGATCCCTCGTCGAAGTGGCGGCTGCTCGAAGCCTTCGCCCCGAATCGGGCCTGAGCCACGGGGTACTGTGGGGTGACCCTCGGGGAGAGGGACTGATTCAGGGGGAAATCATGGGTGTTCTGGGTACTCCGTATCCGCTGTTCCAGCAGGCCTACTTCGTCAACGACCTCGACAAGTCGATGAAGTACTGGCACGACACGTTCGGCGCGGGTCCGTTCTCGGTGACCGAGCACCACAAGTGCGACGAGTTCTGGTACCGCGGAACCAAGCAAGAGGCCGACGTGTCGTATGCGTTCGGCTACCTCGGCGACACGATGATCCAGTTCATCGTGCAGCATGACGAAACGCCGTCGATCTATCGCGACATGTACAAGGCCGGCCAAGAGGGCTACCACCACCTCGCGTACCTCGTCACCGACTTCCCGGCCGAGCGTCAGCGTCTGCTCGACCTGGGTCTCGAGCCCGCGTGCGAGCTGTTCGCCGACGGCGTGCACGCGTCGTACTTCGACACGCGCCACATCAACGGCGGTTTCACCGAGATCCACGGCGACCCGCCGCACATCCTGCAGATCTTCGCCCAGTGGCGCCGCGCCCACGAGATTCACCGCCCCGGTGACTCGATGATCTGGCGCCGCAAGCAGGGCCAGCGCTCCTCCTAACCCAAGGGTTCTCGGTGCGTTTCGACTCGCTTTTTGCTACTTCTTGCACCGAGAAATCGTGCGGAAGGGGAGGAACGTTTCAACATGGCACGTGAAGTGAAAGTTCTCGCCGAGGGCATCTACTTCGGCGAAGGTCCGCGCTGGCACGACGGACGGTTGTGGTTCAGTGACTTCTACGCGCACGCGGTGAAGTCGGTGTCGCCGGCCGGTGACATGCGCACCGAGTTCGAGATCGACGATCAACCGTCGGGCCTCGGGTGGATGCCCGACGGTTCGATGCTGATCGTCGGCATGACGAAGCGCCAGGTTCTCCGACGCGGCTCCGACGGAAAGATTGCGGTGCACGCGGACCTTTCGGACATCGCGACCTTCCACTGCAACGACATGGTGGTCGATTCGACGGGACGTGCGTTCGTCGGAAACTTCGGTTTCAACCTGGACGAGGAAGTCGCGACTCGGCCGGTCGAGGACGTCATCGCCAACCACAAGACAGCGAAGTTGGCCTGCATCTCGCCGTCGGGCACGGTCCGCGTCGCGGCCGATGAAATGCATTTCCCGAACGGTTCGGTGATCACGCCTGATGGAAAGACGTTGATCGTGGGTGAGACGGTCGGGTTCTGTCTGACGGCTTTCGACATCAATGGTGATGGCTCGCTGTCGAACAGGCGCGTGTGGGCCCCGACGCTGCCACGAATTCCCGACGGCATCTGTCTCGATGCCGAAGGTGCCGTGTGGTTCGCCAACCCGATGGCAGCCGAGTGCGTGCGCATTGCAGAGGGCGGGGAAGTACTCGAAGTCGTCGAGACTGGTCAGTTGTGCTTCGCGTGCATGCTGGGCGGCGACGACGGTAGGACGCTGTTCATGTTGACGGCCGACTCGGCCGACGCACACACGGCTGCGGCGAAGCCGACCGGGCGGATCGTCACGTGTCGCGTCGACGTCGGTCGCGCGGGATTGCCCTGAAATACCGCGTTTCTCGGTGCGTCAGGTAGCAAAAACCGAGTCGAAACGCACCGAGAACCCTCAGCGGGGGTGGTGGCAGGCGACGTAGTGGCCGACCGAGACTTCGGTCAGCTGCGGCTCTTCCGCGGCGCACTTGTCGGTCGCGGCGGGGCAGCGCGTGCGGAAGCGACAGCCCGACGGCGGATTGGCCGGCGAGGGCGGCTCGCCTTCGAGAATTGCGCGGCCCGTTTGCTTCGACGGATCGGGAATCGGAATCGCGCTGACGAGAGCATGGGTGTAGTGGTGGCGCGGGTTCGTTGCCAGATCTCCCGCCGGCGAGACCTCGCATATCTTGCCGAGGTACATCACGACCACGCGGTCGCTGATGGCGTGCACGACTGAGAGGTCGTGCGAGATGAACAGCAGCGACAGGCCGTAACGGTCTTTCATGTCGCGGAGAATGTTGAGGATTTGCGACTGGATGCTGACGTCGAGCGACGACACCGGTTCATCACAGATCATCAACTTGGGTTCGAGCGTGAGCGCGCGTGCGATGCTGATGCGCTGGCACTGTCCGCCGGAGAATTCGGTGGGCTTGCGGTCGCCAACCACGACGGGGTCGAGGCCGACCGACGTGAGAAGGTCGTTCACCTTCGCAGCACGCTCTTCCTCGGTGCCGCGACCCCACACCTTGAGCGGTTGCTCGACGAGTTTCTTCACCTTCATGTGCGGGTCGA
>CAYFNP010000103.1:0-6029 GCA_964344425.1 uncultured Bifidobacterium sp.
TCGGCCTCGATCTGGTCGATCGCAGCCTCGACGCCACTTGCGACGTCTCCGTTGACGGCATTGCGGGCTTCGGGCCGGTTCAGGGTGATGATCCCGATTCGGCCACGCTTCTCGTACTGAACGATGTCAGACATTTTCGGTCTCCACTTTCTCGTCGCTGACTTCCGTTGGAACGCTGGCCTGCGGTGCATCGGCCGCGGGCGCGGGCTTTGCGCCACCCCGGCCGTTGCCGCGAGCTTCGCCACGCGCCGGCCGACGGTCGTTTGCACCACGTCCGTCGCGATTGCCGCGAGGACCGCGCGCACCAGGCTTGTCACCTTTCTTCTCGGGACGCGTCGGACGCAACGGACGCGGCATCGCGGCACCCGGCGCCGGCACAACACCGAATTTCGCCGCAACCTGCGGAATCGCGGGTGCGAGGCGAGTGATGCACGCGAGCAGTTCCGGCGCCACCGTCGCGGGGATTGCCGCCGGCGTGACCTGAGTGCGCACGGGACTGAACGCGACGGCCTCGAGCATGGCAACCCAGCGGTCTGCCGGCGCGTCGACTTCGAGCGCCGCCGCTGCCGCAGCGGCCAGCCGTGCACCAAGTTCGGCAGGGAATCGCGCACCGGCTTTGGGCGGCTGCGACGACACCTTGAGCGCACGCACGACGCGACCGACGGTGATTGCGGCATCGATGTCGGACAGCCATTCGGCGTAGTCCTTTTCCTGACGCGCTGCGAGGCCTTCCTTCAGCTTCGCGGCGATGGCTCGCGTCGATTCGTCGCGTGCCACGACGGGATCGTCACCGGTCGTGACTACGGAACGCAGGTCGCGCAGGTCGACCTCGTCGAGCGATTCGATCGCTGCATCGGCACGGTCGAGCCATTCGGCGACACGCAGCTTCGGCAGCAGATTCTCTGCCATGGTGACGAGACCGTCTGCGGGAATCACTTCCTTGCCCTCTGCCGCAAGCGACTTGTTCTGCTCGGCAACCGCGGCGCGAACCGCAGGGATGCCACCTTCGAGCACGCGCTCGGCGATGGCGCGTTGCGCCTCGGGGAGAGCGGCGAGAACCTCGTTGCGGTGAGCCCGACCGGCCTTCAGGCGCTTGGCCTTCGGTCGTTGCGGCAATTCGGGTGGCGGAGTAAAGGGTCCCTTGCGCTTGCGAGCGTCGTCTGCACCAGCTTCGCCGGCGGCTTGGCCACGCGGCTTGCGTTTGTCATCGCGTCGCGGACGCTCGGCGCGCGGCGCCTTCGTCTCGATGACGGGCTTGAAGGGTTTGTCGGACGCGAGTATTTCCAGCCTGTTTGTCTTGTCTGCGCGTTCCTTGCCCGCGACGACCGACAGAATCGTGATTCCGTCGAGATCGAATTCCGCCTCGACCTTCACCACCTGACCGACGGTCGACCCTGCCGGCAGGACTGCCGCATCGAGTACGCCCTTTGGCTCGCGCGCACCGGCCGCCCTCCATGTCCAGGTGCCGTCCGGACGGCTACTCGTGAGTTCGATCTCGATACGACGCGACATAGGCAGACAACGCTAACGGGTTGCCGACGAGAGAAGGCAGTCCACGCCGAAGAGAGTTGCGGACGCGGGCGAATGCCTGCTCCCGCCGTATCCGCGCGGGATGCCGCACTAGGGTGCGCGCGTGGCAATTTACGCACTCGGAAACCAGATTCCCGATATCCACCCCGACGCCTTCGTCCACCCGGACGCAACGATCATCGGCAGTGTCACGGTTGGCGCAGGATCCAGCATCTGGCCGGGGGCCGTGCTGCGCGGAGACGACGGCTACATCCGGATCGGCCGGAACACGTCGATTCAGGACGGAAGCGTGCTGCACACCACGCCGATGTATCCGACGGTCGTCGGCGACGACTGCATCATCGGCCACATCGTGCACCTCGAGGGTTGCACCGTCGAAGATCGAGCGCAGGTATCGAACGGGGCGATAGTGCTGCATCAAGTCGTCGTCCGAACCGGGTCCATCGTCGCCGCGAACGCGGTCGTCCTGAACGGCCTCGAAGTTCCAACCGGCGCGATCGCCGTTGGGGCCCCGGCAACAATCAAAGAAGGTCGAGCCAAGATGGACGTCGTTGCGATGGGCGTGCAGTCGTACGTGCACAAGACGAAGCGGTACCGGGAAGAAATGCGTCGCATCGATTGATGCGGCCGCACGTCGCACGATGAAGCATCTGCTCGTCGTCCGCGTTGACCGGACCGTCGCCGAATTCGCTGCCGATCTCCTGTGGTCGGCGGGTGCCCAAGCGGTCGAGGAGCGACTCGACGGCGAAATGGTCGACCTTGTCACCGATCTCGGCGACGACCCGGTCGCGGCATGGCGTCGGCACATCGCCGAGATTCCCGATGCCGACACGTGGCCGGTCACTGTGCTCGAGGCGAACTCCGACCACGCCGACTCGTGGCGCGCCTATGCGGTTCCGACAACGGTTGGCACGGTACGCATCGTGCCGTCCTGGTTGGATGAAGCGAGGCGCGACAACGACATCCTCATTGACCCGGGCGGTTCGTTCGGCATGGGAGACCACCCGACCACGCGAGCGACACTCGAGTTGGCGCTCGGGCTGTCCGCGGAAAGCGTCCTCGACCTTGGATGCGGCTCGGGTGTGCTCGGCATTGCGCTGGCTCTGCGTGACCACTGCTCGGTCCTTGCAGTCGATCCCGCGCCGGCCGCCACGCTTGCGACGCGGGCCAATGCGCTGCTCAACGGCGTCGCGGACCTCGTGCGGGTTGTCGAAGGGGATGCATCAGTCGTCGTCGGGAATCACGAGCTCGTTCTTGCGAACATTCTTGCTCCGGTGCTTCTCGCGGATGCAGCGCGAATCGTCGACCTCGTGACTCCGGGTGGCCACGTTGTTCTCAGCGGATTCACCGAGGCCCGCCGTGCTGACATCACAGCCAAGTACGAAGGTCTGGGCTGCCGTCTTGTTCGTACGGTCGAAATCGACGGCTGGTACGCACTCTTGCTTCAGCGCGACGAACCGAGTGCGTCGACCAAAGGCGAAAAGTCGAGCGCTGAAACCTGGCGAAGGTAACGGCGGGCAACCTCTTCGCGGAATTGTCGGCACAGGTCGTCGCGGAAGAAGCGAGCACCCTCCCTGATGACGTAATTCAGCAGGAAGAACCTGTAGGCGAGGGGAATGAAACGAACCTCTGCGTCCGTGAGCGGGAATACGTCGTGATAGGCCGCAAGAAACCGAATGAAACGCGGTTCGAGCAACGTGTGCGGCGAATACGTGAACGTGGTTCTGTCGCCCGTGCTACTGCTCACCCGCGAGAGAAAGTAGAAGTCAAAGACGCGAGACTCGAGACGGAACCAGTCGTAATCCCACCGACTGAACAGCCTGAACGATCCGTCGTCCGCCGCATTGTTGTGCACGACCGAGAAGTTGCCGAGGTTCCAATCGATGAGCACCGGAATCCGAGTCCATTCGTCGTAGTGAAGTTCCTCGAATTCGAGAAGCAACTGGTGCGTATCGCGGTGCAGAACACCGATGTCCTCGGGCAGTAGCCCGAAATTGCGTGGCGCGAACGGACTCTCGAGCAGGTCGAGCAAATGGATCAGGTCGCCCTTGACCGAGTTCGACGTGGATGGCAACTGGCGTGCGAGGGGAGTGCATGCAGCGTGGAATTCCGCCATTTCTCGCGCGAGATTTTCGATCTGGGCATCGGAGAGCACCCGTGGCAGCGATTCGGCGCGCGGCACGTCCTGGTAGAACACGGCCCAAATGGACCCGTCGTACCAAGTGAACGGGCGGCCGTCTCGCTCGAGGACGTTGGCGAGGAACGGCGCCCAGCGCTGTGTCTCGGGATTCGTCGCGAGTGCGCGCGCACACCTGTTCAACCGATCGTGGTCTTCGGCAAAGAGAAAGTACGAGCCGTACGACGACACCTTGCACACGACGGTGTCCCCGTCGTCCAAGGTCACGCGGTAGACGCGGTTCGTCGAGACGTTGGCGGAAATCTCCTTGACGACACGTATCGCTCGCGCGTCTCCCAGTTCGATCCATGCCCGGTCGACCACATCGCGATGGTTCAATTCCACGCGGCCGACCTCACCGCTCCATTATTGACCCGGCCAAAGATGCGTGCCGAGTCTGTGAGGCGTCAGACCGCGACGCGGGCGCGCACGCCGATGGGCGCGATGAGATGGAAACCCGCCGCGTGACGTTCTTCCTCGGACTCGCCACCCCAGAAGCCGTACTCGTGGTTCTCACGCGCGAACTCACGACATGTGTCGAGAACCTTGCACTCCATGCACACGGTGCGCGCCACGGCTTCGCGGCGTGCGCGCGTCTGCGGGCGTTCGGCTGCGGGAGGAAAGAAGATCGAGGAAAGACCTCGGCAGGCGCCCTCGCTCATCCACTTCTCCGTGGTGAATTCACGACGTCCGTAGGACTCGACCGCAACCATGGTTGCCCCCTCTCCGTCGGAAAAGGTAACACTTTCTAATCGAGGAGTCAATTAGGTACAAATTTATTTCAGCGGCCGAACTCCCTGCGCACCGCCGCGGAGAAGACTGCGATGTCCTCGTCGGTCGTATCCCATGCCGTCATCCATCGCACACGCTGGGTCGCCGGGTCCCACGGCCAAAAGAAGCTGGTGGCCCGCAGGGCGTCGGCGATCGGGTCGGGAACGACGGGGTAGAGGCTGTTCACCGCAGGGGAGTCGAGGCGAAGTTCGCCGATGTCGCTCAGCGCCCCGTACAACGAGCGGGCCGCACCGTTCGATCGTCCACCGAGGTCGATCCAAAGGTCGCCCTCGAGCAGAGCCGCGAACTGTGCGGCAACGAAGCGCCCCTTCGACGGAAGTTGCGTGACCGTCTTGCGGGCCCAGGGCGCGTACTCAACCGCCCGTTCGACGATGGAGCTTCCGCTTTGTGGAAAGTACAGAACCGCCTCGCCGTACAACATGCCGTTCTTCGTACCCCCAAAGGTCAGTACATCGACCCCGGCATCGATGGTGAAATCACGCAGGGAACCGATGCCGCCAAGTGCCGCGGTTGCATTCGCGATCCGGGCACCATCCATGTGAACCGTCATGCCCAGCGAGTGCGCGACGGCGCAGAGTTCACGGACCTCGTCGATCGAATACAGGGTGCCCATCTCGGTCGGCTGGGTGATCGAAACGATTCGGGGTTGCGCATGGTGTTGCGAACCGCGCCACGATGATGCCGCCACGAGATCCGCCGGCGTCAGTTTCCCGTCGACGCTGGGACGGGGGAGCAACTTCAGACCTGCACGCTCCGGCGCCGCTGTTTCGTCGACGTGAATGTGGGACCACTCGCTGCACACCACGCAGTCGCCTGGACCGGCAAGCGAGACGAGAGCCGCAACGTTGCCGCCCGTACCACCGAACACGAAGAACGTCCGGGTGCCGACACCAAACAACTCCTCGAACCTCTCGTACACACCGAGCGAGATTGGATCGTCTCCGTAGGCCATCGCATGGCCGGCATTTGCCCGCACAAGAGATTCGATGACGGCGGGGTGAGCGCCAGCGAAATTATCGCTCGCGAAAGAACGCTCGAGTTTGGCCATGCGGGACATTCTCACACTCCGTGTCGGAAACGACGCATAATAACGTCATGACGAAATCCCGACCCGGGTCACGACAGCCGCAACTCGAAGGACTGGTCGACGAGAAAGAGCGATGCCGCTGGTGCCGCCGTGGGCTACCCAAAACCACGGGACCCGGACGACCCCGCGAGTTCTGTTCACAGGCCTGTCGACAATGGGATTGGGTCGCGCGACAACGCGCCCGTGACCTGCAGTTGTCCGAAGATCAACTCGTCATGACGCGCACGGAACTGAATGACCTGCACGACGCGTTGTACGTCTTGGCCTGCGCCGTGGCCGACGTGCGCCGCGACCTGTCGGACTCGAAGAAGCCCACCGCGACGGAGCTGCACGACATGTTGCGCTGGATTCTGGACTGCGCGGACCCCCTCGACGCCGTTCGCCTTCGCCCATAATATATCTTATGTAAAATACGCAAGACCAAGGGCTGCAACGGTTTGCGCG
>CAYFNP010000104.1:0-5953 GCA_964344425.1 uncultured Bifidobacterium sp.
CTCACCAGCGGGCGTACGGCCCTGGTGCACGCCGGAGCCTCGGGCGTCGGCACCGCTGCCATCCAGATTTGCCGTGCCATCGGTGCGCGCGTCGTCGTCACCTGCTCGACGTCGAAAATTCCCGCGTGCCGACACCTCGGCGCCGATTTGATCGTCGACTACACGCAGACCGATTTCGTCGACGCCGTCAAGACGTTCACCAAGGGCAGGGGAGTTGATGTCGTGCTCGATGTTGTCGGTGGCGACTACGTCGACCGCAACATCGCCTGCCTTGCCACCAAAGGTTCCATCGTCCAGGTCGGCACGATGGCCGGTCCACCGCCCGCGGTCAACGTCGGTGCGCTCATGTTCAAGCGCGCACGCATCATCGGCACTGTCCTGCGGGCACGTCCGCTCGACGAGAAGATCGCCATCAGCCGGCGCTTCGCCGAGGAGATGCTGCCGCTGTTCGATTCCGGTGCACTGAAGCCCGTCATCGACTCGCGTTACCCGTTGGACGACATCGCCAAAGCGCACGAACACATGGGCGCCAACGCCAACGCTGGCAAGATCGTCATCGACGTCAGTTGACGGGGGTGATCAGGGAGTCGTCGTCGGTGAGGGTGTAGAGCGTGCCGGAACCGTTCGTTTCGGACACCGCGATCAAGGCGCGCGCGACGTCGCGCGCGGGGCGGAAAGTCGAGGCGGGCATCGCGGCCCGCAGTGGGTCGGGAACGATATTGGTATCGATGCCGCCCGGGCAGAGCGCGTTGATGCGCATTCCGCGAGCAGTGAAGACAGGTCCGAGGCTGCGCACGTAGCCCGCGACCGCGTGTTTGGTCGCGGAGTAGTAGGGGTCGAAAGGTAGGGGTCCCAACGCGGCCGTTGACGCGGTCACGGTGATTGCGGCGTTGCTGCCGAGCATCGGTGCGAGGGCGGTGACTCCGAAGACGACGCCGTCGACGTTGACGCCGAAGACCCGGCGGTAGCCGTCGGTGGCTGCCAGGGCGATCGGGTCATCGTCGATTGCCTGTGCCGGCGTGCGGGACATGATGCCCGCATTCAGGAACACGAGATCGAGGTTCCCGAGGGCCTTGTGCGCCGTTGACGCGGCCGCGCGCCAGGCATCGAGGTTCGTGACGTCGCAGGCGAGAAAGGTTGCGCCGGTTGATTCGACGCTGTGCCTTCGTTCCGGACCGTCGAGGTCGATACCGACGACGCGGTCACCGCGTTCGACGAGCAATCGCGCGAGTGCGTTGCCAAGACCCGACGCCGCTCCGGTGACGATGGCGGTGCGGGTCATGCGGTTCGATCAGCGCGCGGCGATCGGCACGTAGTCGCGGGAATCGGGTCCCTTGTACCACTGACGCGGACGGCTGATCTTCTGCTCCTTGTCGCCGAGAAGCTCGGAGAAGTGGGCCAGCCAGCCGGCCGTGCGCGGAATGGCGAAGAGCACCGTGAACATGTCGACCGGGAAACCGAGCGCTTGGTAGATGAGGCCCGAGTAGAAGTCGACGTTGGGGTACAGCTTGCGCTGGATGAAGTAGTCGTCCTTCAGTGCGGCTTCTTCGAGCTTGAGCGCGATGTCGAGCAACGGGTTCTTGCCGGTGACGGCGAAGACGTCGTAGGCGGTCTTCTTGATGATGGTGGCCCGCGGGTCGTAGTTCTTGTACACGCGGTGGCCGAAGCCCATCAACTTGCCCTTGCCCTCTTTCACCGACTTGATGAAGTCGGGGACGTTCTCGATGGTGCCGATTTCCTCGAGCATGCGAACGACGGCCTCGTTGGCTCCGCCGTGCAGCGGTCCGTAGAGGGCCGCCGACGCGCCCGATGCCGCCGAGTACGGATCGGCATTCGACGAGGCGATGACGCGCATCGCGGTCGTACCACAGTTCTGCTCGTGGTCGGCGTGGAGGATGAACAGGATGTCCATCGCGCGCGCGAGGACCGGGTCAACCGTGTCTTCGTTGCCGATCTTGAACATCATGTTGAGGAAGTTCGCCGAGTAGTTCAGCGAGTTCTCGGGCTGCACGAAGGGGAGACCCTTGCTGAAGCGGTACGCCATCGCGGCGAGGGTCGGAACCTTGGCGATCAGACGGAGAATCTGACGGTCGAGCGCGGTCTTGTTGAAGATGTCCTTGGCGTCGTCGTAGAACGTGCCGAGGGCCGCGACCGAGGAAATGAACATGCCCATCGGGTGGGCGTCGTAGTGGAATCCGTCGACGAACCGCTTGCGCATGTTCTCGTGGATCATCGTGTGGTGCGTGACGTCGTAGGTCCACTTCGACAGTTGCTCGGCGGTTGGCAGATTGCCGTTCAAGAGGAGGTACGCAACCTCGAGGAACGTGCTCTTCTCGGCGAGCTGTTCGATTGGGTATCCGCGGTAGCGCAGAATGCCGGCGTCGCCGTCGAGGTAGGTGATTGCCGATGAGCAAGCAGCGGTGCTGAGGTACGCCGGGTCGTACATGCGCAGGTCGGGATCGAGCTCGCGCAGTGCCGACGAAGGGAACACCCCGTCGGAAATCGGAACCGTGACCTTCTTGCCGGTGCGGTCGTCAATGATCGTGATGGTGTCGGCCATCGGTATTCCCTTCAGTTTTCAAGGGGGCTTCCTCCCCAGTGCCAAGACTAGGCGAGAGGGGTCCGACAACTACAACGGAGTGTTGTCGTGCTTGCGCGCCTGCAGGCGTTCGCGCTTGTGCTCGAGCGCACGAAGCGCAGCGGCGATTTCGCGCCGGGTGTCGGACGGCTCGACGACGCCGTCGACGAGGCCCCGTTCAGCCGCGATGTAGGGGTTGAGGAGTCGTTCGGTGTAGTCGGCCTCGAAGGCCGCGCGTTCCTCGGGGGTTGCGCGCCGCTGCAGAATCGCTGCTGCCTGGCCGGCACCCATGACCGCGAGTTCCGCCCACGGCCAGGCGAGACAAAGGTCGTTTCCCATCGTCTTGGAATCCATGACGATGTAGGCGCCGCCGTACGACTTGCGCAGGATGATGCAGATTCGCGGCACCGAGGCCCTTGCGTAGGCGAAGACGAGCTGTGCGCCGTGGCGGATCATGCCGCGCCATTCCAGGTCCTTGCCGGGATAGAAGCCGGGCGTATCGACAAGCGTGAGGACGGGGATGTTGAACGCGTCGCAGAACGCGACGAACCGGGCGGCCTTCTGCGAGGCGGGTATGTCGAGTGTTCCCGCCAGAACCATCGGCTGGTTCGCGAGGATGCCAACGACGCGGCCGTCGATGCGGGCAAAGGCGGTGACCGCGTTGGCCGCCCATCGCGCGCGAAGTTCGAGGAATTCACCGTCGTCGACAAGTGCAGTGATCACTTTGCGCACGTCGTACGAACCGGTCGATGAGGCGGGAATGCACTCGCCGGCCTCGGGGGTGGGTCGGTCCCACGGGTCGTCGGCGTCGATCGTTTCGGGAAGATCGTCGACGTGGTTCGGCAGGTAGGCCAACAGTTGTTCGACCGCCACGGCTGCCGCATCGAGATCGGCGACGACAAGTGTTGCGACACCGCTGGTGCGACCGTGGGTCGTGGCGCCGCCGAGTTCGTCGTTGCTGACAACCTCGCCGGTGAACTCGGCGACCATCGTCGGGCCCGACACGAATGCGTACGCGGCCTCGGTCATCACAACGAAGTCGGCGAGACCGATGAGCAGTGCGGGTCCCGACACGGCGGGACCGTTCACGATGTGGATCGTCGGCACGATGCCGGAGCACTGCGCGAGAGCGCGCGCCGCCGAACCCCAACCATGCAGCGCGGCGATGCCCTCGACGATGT
The DNA here is from genome assembly GCA_964344425.1 of uncultured Bifidobacterium sp. GTDB lineage: Bacteria > Actinomycetota > Acidimicrobiia > Acidimicrobiales > Ilumatobacteraceae > F1-20-MAGs119. The sequence goes on from CAYFNP010000104.1 coordinate 3,760, forward strand.
CGGCACCCGACGACCCAACGACCATGACGAGGGGCATCTTCTTTTCGACCGCGGTGCGAGCGGCGGTCTCGATGACGAAAGACGCGTCAGCTGACAGTGCTCCGCGGCGGACCGTTTCCTCGATTTCGATCCACACCACCCGGCGGGTTGAATCGGCGCCGATCGTCCGAACGTCGGCACGGGCCGCACCCTTGACCGAACCCACAAGCTGCACGGTCTGCATCGGGACGCCTGATTCGACGGTGGACATGACGCCCCGACATTAGGCGCGGGTCAATGGGAACGCACCCTTGCCCACGTGCACGCCCGGTTGGCGGGGTCCGCTGCGGGCGACCACGTCGAGGGCAACCTCGAGCGCGGCAAGCGTGGCGCGGTTGGGCTGGGGCTTGCGTCGTTGGGCCCAGCCGACGACCCGTCGCGGCAGTTCGGGCACCGCAACGCGCGTGACCTCGGCCTTCAGCCATCCCGGGATCGCACTCGCGGGCACGATGGCCGCCCCGAACCCTTCGAATGCCATCGACGCAAGCAGTCGCACGCCGTCGATCTCGGCCTGCGACTGAAGCGCGACACCTTTGTTCGCTGCAGCGCGGTCGACGATGCGGCGAAAGGCGGTACTCCGTGGAGGAAGCAGGATCGGATGTTCCGCAAGCTCGGCGAGGCTGATGGTGTCACGACTGGCGAGTTCGTGTTTGTTCGGTGCGATGAGCAGCATGTCCTCGGCGAACAGCGGTCGCACTTCAAACTCGGGGACCTCGAGTGGAAGGTGCACGATCGCGGCGTCGACCGAACCGTTCTGCAGACGCGGCGTCAGTGACGATGTACTGCCCTCGTGGACGACCGTGCGCACGTCGGGGTGAATCCGCTTGAGCGACACGAGTAGACGGGGCATGAGCCACCGTGCGGTTGTGCCAAGAACACCGATGCGCGTGTCGCCCGAGATGTGGTCGTCGCGCGACTTCATGTCAGTCTCGATGTCGTCGAGTTCGTGGAGGATTCGCCGGGCGCGTTCCGTGACGGCTTCGCCCTCTTCCGTCAGACCGCCCGTCAGTCGGTCGACGAGGATCTTGCCCAGGTCCTTTTCGAGTCGGCTGATGTGGGCCGAGACGTTCGACTGCACGGTGCCAAGCGATCGGGCGGCGGCTGAGAATGTCCCGTGGTCGGCAATCGCGACAAGGCTGGAGAGCTGGCGGAGTTCCATCGGTGACACCTATCACAAAAAAAGATAGCAAATATCACTTCGTTCGCCTTGAGTGTTGGCCCTCCGGCATGTCACGATAAAGACAACACGGCAAGCAACCCTTCCCCCAAGGAACTTGCCAGAACCCGCCAGGTTTCCCCCAAACCCTGGGTTCGAAGGTTGAGAGGCCCCGCGTCCCCCACGCGGGGCCTTTCCCGTTTTCGGCTGCTGGTCCGAGCCGTACAGTGCCGCCATGGCAGGCGCAGCCTTTTTCGACCTCGACCGCACGTTGCTGCGCGAGGCATCGGGCCCGGTCCTGTCGCGCGCGCTTCGCGGGGCGGGCATCGGTGGTCCGGAGTTCCCGCTCGAGCCGATGCTCTACAAAGTCTTCAACACGGTCGGCGAGACGTTGCCAAGCATGGTGCTGGCACGTCAAGGTGCACGTGTTCTTGCCGGTACGTCGCAGGCCGAGGTACGGACCGCTGCGGCGAGTGCCGTTCATTCGCTCACCGGACTGTTGCAGCCCTACGCGGCGCAAGTGATCGAAGAACACCGCAGTGCGGGCGAACGAATCGTGATGGCGACGACCACCCCGTACGACTTCATCTCGGCGTTCGCAGAATCGCTCGGCTTCGATGACGTCGTTGCGACGCGTTTCGCCGTCGACGCCGATGGGCGCTACACGGGCGAACTCGACGGACCCTTCGTGTGGTCGCAGGGAAAGTTGACCGCGGTCAAGGCGTGGGCAACGGCGAACAGCATCGCGTTGTCAGAATCGCATGCGTACTCGGACAGTTTTTATGATGCGCCGTTGCTGTCGGCGGTGGGCCGCCCCTACGCGGTCAACCCGGACGCGCGGCTGTCGTTGCTTGCAGCTGCGCGCCGCTGGCCGGTCCGGAACCTCGACGTCGCCGAGGGAATCACGAAGGTTCCGGTGGTGGGTCTCGAGGTGCAGAAGCTCGCGCTTGCTCTCACGCGTCCGTCGACGTTTCCCTTCGCGCGGTTCAGCATCCGCGG